>SKSF01000204.1 GCA_007118095.1 Dehalococcoidia bacterium | reverse complement strand
GCCGTGGTCCACGGTCCCGCGCCAGGCGCCGGTCGCTTCGCCGCGCTCCTCGATAAACTTCTTGAAGTTCTCCAGGTCCTTGTCCAGCTTCCGCGTCATGAACCCGAGCGCGTCGCCGACTGACTCCTGCAGCCCCTGCGGCTCATAGTCCATCTGCATCGCGATGCGGCATTTGCTCGGCTCCAGGTAGTGGAACGTCACGACACCGCGGTTATGGCCGCCCTCGCGGCTCCACCAGGCGATGCGCTTGTCCGGGATCTGCTCGCTGATCTCCGAATCCCACTCCATGTCTTTGCCGCCGACCTCTGCCTGCCAGCGCAGGTGCGTCTGGTCGAGCTGTCGGACGTGCTTCACACCTTCCATGAATTCCGGGAAGGTCTCGAACTGCGTCCACTGGTTGTATGCCGTGTTCACTGGCACGTCGATGTCGATCGTTTTCACAATGTTCTGCATGAAATCTCCTCCGTGCACTGAGGTTCTTGCACGACACCAACACCGTATGGAGCGTATTCGGGCGGCTTCAAGACGCGGGTTGGCCCCGTGGAGCACTTGTCACACCATCGCCAGAGCTCGGCCACATTGATACGCCGCCCTGTTACAGCGACAGCACGGTGAGTAGAACAACGTCGTACAAAGCAAGAAGGGGCCCGGATTCCCGCGCCCCTTCTTTGCGACGATGCCTGCTGTAGCTAACCGCGCGGCAGCCCCAGCCCGCGTGTCGCGATAATGTTCCGCTGGATCTCGCTTGTGCCACCGGCAATCGTCTGGGACACGCCGCCCAGGTAACTTTCCGGCACGTTGCCGTCGAACGGCGCGTCTGCCTGGCGCACCGCGCCCTGCATCCCCAGCATCTGCATTGCCGTGTTCGCGATGCGCTGCGACAGCTCCGAACCGAACAGCTTCGCGACGCTGGCCTCGCTGTTCGGGATCTGCCCGGCCGCCTGCATCGAAATCACCCGGTAGGCCAGCATCGTTGCGACCTGCACCTCCGTTGCCCGGTCGGCCCAACGGGTCCGCAGCGACTCGTAGCGTGCTTCGCCAACCGCCCGGCGGTTTTCGCGAAGCCAGCCCGCGTAATCCTCGATCTGTTGCCGGTTCCCCACGGCAGTGCCGATCGACGACCGCTCGAAGTCCAGCGTCGTCGTGCCCACGTACCAGCCGCGGTCCACTTCGCCGACCACGTTCCTCGCCGGCACGCGCACGTCTTCGAAGAACACTTCGTTGAAGTCGTGGCTGCCTGTCATGTTCACAAGCGGCTGCACCGTGATCCCCGGCGACTTCATGTCGACCAGGAAGTAGGTGATCCCCCGGTGCTTCGGCGCGTCCGGGTCCGTCCGGGCGAGCAAGAAGCAGTAGTCGGCAAAATGTGCCACGCTCGTCCAGATCTTTTGCCCGTTGATGACGAAGTCGTCGCCATCGCGCACAGCCCGTGTTTGGAGGCTTGCGAGGTCACTCCCCGCGCCCGGCTCGCTGTACCCCTGGCACCATGACTCCTCGCCCGCGAGGATGCGCGGCAGGTGCTCGCGCTTCTGCTCCTCGGTACCGTGCTCGATGAGCGTCGGCCCGAGCATCATGACACCGAGCCCGCCAATCTGCGGTGCGCGCTCCTTCGCGAACTCCTCGTTCAATATGAACTGGTCCATCACGCCCATCCCGGCGCCGCCGTATTCCTTCGGCCAGGCCGGCGCCAGCCAGCCGCGTTCCGCCAGCGCCTTGCGCCACGTCTCCCAGGGCCCGCTTCCCTGTGGGCGGGCAAACAGCCCACCTTTCCCGCGGATGTCCCCCGGGAGGTTGGTCTTCAGGAAGTCGCGTATCTCCCTGCGCCAGGTTGCCTCGTCTGTTGTGTCACGGAACTCCATCGTCCTATCCCCCGGCGCCACGACCACCCGTCACAGCGCCTCACGATCGTTTCCGCCATCCTAACGTTCTCCGCTGCCACATCCCACCGCCGATCGCGCCCCCGTCAGTTGCTCGATACGATCAGCGTCGTGGACGCACGGACCACGGGATTCCTCGTCGTCGCTGTGGGCATCGCCATCGTCGCCGTAGGCCTGCTCATCGCCGCCGGTCTGCTTTCGTGGGTGGGGCGTCTCCCCGGCGACGTCAACATCGACCGCGGCAACGTGCGCATCTTCGTCCCGGTCACATCGATGATCCTCGCGTCCATCGTGCTGACCACGATCTTGTTCCTCATCCGCCGCTGGTTCGAATAGCCATGCAGCGGGAGAAACCAGGCCGCTCCACGCATAGCCGTTTCGCCGCCCTGGTAATGCGCACCACTCCTGCTGCAGGGATTGCAGCCATTCGACGACCCCGCATTCGCGCACTGAGCCGCCAGCGTCAGTTACTGAGCGCAGTTGCCGTGCTATCCGGCTCAATGTCCGTGACTGATTCCGCTTCCAAAACCCGGACCACCGCAGACTCGGATGCGCCAACGCGCCCCGCGACGACATTGATGCTGGCAATCACACGATCGACCGTGACGCCGAGGCCCTGCAGCTCTGCTGGATCGGTACCGGGCGCGACATGAATCAGCAAGGGGACTTCAGATTCGCACGCAGCGATGAACTGCTTCAGCTCCGGGCTCAAATCCTTCGCCATGTCCTCGCCTCCTTCCGGATTACGCCGTTACGGCTGCTGTCCGCACGCACGCTCTTAGCGACGGCTGCCGGTTGCATTCATCGTAGCCGACGTAAGGGCGCGCAAGTCTGCAAGACCAGCACGCCCTTGGCGATCCGCCTGTTAGACCCTACGGAGCGTTGAACGATACCGAGGACTCCCAGGCGTCAACGCGGCCGAACCCGTACAAGGAGTTGCGGCCGGGGTTTCCGAGGTCATCCGCGGTGGTTTGGAGCAGCTTTCTGATGGTCTTGTTGACCTGGTATCGATGGGAGCCCCACGCCATGGCGGCGGCGCCCGCGACATGCGGGCATGCCATGCTGGTCCCGTTCAAACGCCGGTAACCATTGCCCGGATACGTCGAAAGCACCTGGACGCCGGGGGCGCAGAGCTCCACCTCGGGACCTCGGCTGCTGAAGCCCGCTATCACGTTGTCGCTGCCGATAGCCGAAACCGCGATGACGGACTCGTACGCTGCCGGGAATCCGACCGAGCTTCCTCCTCCACCCGACGGCGGCCCCGAGTTACCGGCGGCTGCTACCAGCAGCACGCCCTCGTTATAGGCCGAGTCGCACATCGACTTCAGGGCGTTGGATGAGCTGCTGCCGCCCAGGCTCATGTTGATGATGTGCATCCGCTTCTTGTTCACGCACCAGTCAATTCCGGCAATGATCCAGCTGTACTGCCCGCTTCCGTGGCGATTCAATACCTTGACGGCATAGAGGTACGCGGCGGGTGCAACACCCACCACTCCCTGGCCATTGATCGCCGCTGCCACCGTTCCCGCAACGTGGGTGCCGTGACCGTTGAAATCGTCCGTCGAGCTTTCGTCGGGCACGAAGCTCTGCCCGAACCGGAAGTTTGGCTGCAGGTCCGGGTGATTCCCCTGGATACCCGTGTCGAGTATTCCGACCTTCACTGCCAGCCCCTGTGACGCCGGCCAGCCCGACGGGGCCTTCACCTGGCTGACGCCTGACGGAACTGTTTCCGACTGTGGCGTGGGCTGGTCCTCGATCAGCAGTGCGCCGGGCTGAACGGCTTCAAGCGCCCACGCCGGTTGATCGTCTTCCACAGTCTCGACGTTGGGGTCGGTTTGGAGCCGCTGGACTTCTTCATCAGTGAGCCGTGCCATCACGATGGGGGCGTCGTAACGATTGACATCGTACCCGATCCTGTCTTCGGGCATTCCCGACGGCACGACATTGCCCCGCGAAAAATCATCGGCTGTGAAGAAGTGGACATCCGATTGGATGGACGATCGAACTATATCGCACTTATCGGTAGTCGAATCTTGCCTGTGATTCTTGCGCTTGAAGGTGACGAGGACAGGTCGTTTTCCGTCTGGCATGGCGTTCACTCCGCACAATTGATATACCTGACATAGTCGTCACTCGTGACACACGATGGACTCATACAGGTGTCAGAAATATAGTTCGGAGAGTGAGCGCAGTCACTCTCTCCGATCGCTAGGCGAGTAGTGACTTCTGCCAGTCACCCGGGAAATCCAAACCTCTGCTGCCCTGCGACCCGGGCGTGGTCAACAGCGCCGCCCACAGGGGGTGAAGACAGCAACCAGCATGGAGATGGATCCACGCCGTCATCGCAGCGTTGGCGTTGTGCCAGTCTGCGTCAACGATCTCCTCGCGGGCGCGCTCTTCGTGATAGCGCATGGTGGCCACGGTGCGGCGGAGGAGACGCGCTGCGAGGGTCGGGCTCAGGCCCATCGCCTCGGTTACCAGGACACACTGGCGTTCGAACGAGAAGCGTTCATAGTGACGGAGCCGGATGTCATCGACTCGGGCGGGGAGCTGAAGCGCCTGCATTTCCCGCGACACTCGCGCTGCCTGGAGACAGCAACCCCCATGATGCCACGCCCATGCTACGGATCCGTTACGGGAGTCAAACATTGATGCTGGCGCTACTCGGCGTCGCACAGCATATGCAGTATTGCGCACGGTGGCGAGGGACACATGGAGTTCGTGAGCAATTTCGGGATGCGTGTAGCCAAGCGATTCGAGGAGCAACACCTGGCCCTGCCTGCGCGGCACATCGGTGTGCGCATCGCCCAGCATGAAGCGGATATTCCGCAACGACGGTTCAAGTCGTGATGTGGGCATTGTTCAGCCAACGCATGATAACGCAGTAGGCAGAGCACCGGTCCGTTGAAGGACGGTAATAACTCCGCAACGGTAAGGGGTTCCCCGGGACTCAGGCGATGGGCCCCGCGGAGCTTCGATGGCCGCTCGGTGCCAACCCCTGGGCAGCGCCGTGGCGAAGTGGCGCAAGAAATGCACTGGGCAGCTCCCCGGCGTAGAGTCTCCCGGCAGGTGACCGCCCCTTCTGGCAGCCGCGATGACGCAACGGACGCTGGCACAACGCGCGGCCGCACGCCCCCGGGTGTCTCCCGCACATTCGCCGCGCTCTCCGTTCCCGGTTTTGCAAACCTTTGGGCGAGCGGCTGGATCTGGAACATCACCCGCTGGATGTGCCTCTTTCTGGGCAGCTACCTGGTCAACGAACGCACCGGCTCGCCGCTGCTCGTCCAGCTCATCGGCGCGTCGTTCTTCTTCCCCATGTTCGTGGGTGGCGTCATCGGCGGCGTCATCTCCGACCGACTCGACCGCGTCCGCGTGATCATGACTTCGCTGGCATCGCTTGCGGTCCTCGCCATCGTCATGTCTGTCATCGTGGCGACTGGCAACCTCGCGACATGGATGCTCTACCCGTTCATCCTCGCGGTCGGCATCGGCGGTGTCATCGACTTCACCAGCCGCCGCACACTCATCTACGAAGTGGTCGGGCCGCAGCGGGCGACCAACGCGCTCGCACTGGAATCGATGGCCCTGTCAGGCGGCAACATGTTCGGCGCACTTCTTGGCGGCGCGATCATCCAGTACCTCGGGATCGGCGCCACCTTTCTCATCGTGGGCATCGCCTATTGCGGCGCGTTTCTGCTCATGATCGCCGCGCGTATTGCGCCCCGTGCACCGGCGCCACCATCACCGACATCGGCGATCGCCGACCTGCGGGCCGGTTTTAGCCTCCTGGGGACGAACGCGCCGCTGGTCAGCATCCTCGCCGTGACGGTCATCTTCAACCTCTTCTACTTCGCATTCGTGCCGCTGGTACCGGTGTTTGCCGAGCAGCTCGAAGTAGGCGCGTTCCTCGCAGGTTTGCTCGCGAGCGCGCCCGGCACCGGCATGCTGCTCGGGACGTTGCTTGTCGCGTCGTCCACCCCCGCGCATCGCGGAAAGGTCTTTGTGGCCGGTACCGTGCTCGCCTTCGCGGGGTTGTTCCTGTTCGCGGCTGCGCCCTGGTACATCCTCGCGCTCGGTATCATCTTCGCCGCCGGGATCGGACAGGCGGGATTTGCCACCATGCAGGCGGTGCTCACGATGGATGCAGCTGACGACGAAACGCGCGGCCGCGCCATGGGGTTGCTCAGCATGGCTATCGGCAGCCTCCCGATTGGGATGCTTATTTTGGGTGGCTCAGCGGCGATGTTGGGGCCGGCTACGGCGGTGATGGTGAGCTGCATTGTCGGCCTTGCGGCCATGGCGCTGGTTGTCCGGTGGCGTCCCGAAAGCCTCAAGATGCGCTGACTATCGCCTGCCGGCGCACACCCGTACGCTGCCACGTGTGACCATCAAGCTCGCATTCCATGGCGGCGCCGGTACGGTGACCGGTTCGAAGTTCCTGCTCACAGCCAACCGCGACCGCATCCTGATCGACTGCGGCCTTTTCCAGGGGCTCAAGGAGCTCCGGCTCCAGAACTGGGACCATCCCCCGTTCGAGCCATCCGCAATCAAGGCTGTTGTCATAACGCACGCCCACATTGACCACACGGGCTACCTCCCGCTCCTCGTGAACCGTGGCTTCAAAGGCCCCATCTATTGCACCCCGGCGACCGCCGACCTTATGGAATACCTCCTCCCGGACGCTGCCCGGCTCCAGGAAGAAGACGCCGCCTACGCCAACCGGAAGGGCTTCAGCAAACATAAGCCCGCGCTCCCGCTCTTCACAGAAGACGACGCATGGCGTGCCCTCCACCACGTGAAGACAGTGGACTTCGACACCTGGTTCTCCGTCGGCGAATCGTTCGTGCGCTTTCAGCCCGCCGGGCATATCCTCGGTTCGGCCGTCGTCGAGGTCAGCGCCCCGCTTGGCGACGGCGAGACAACGCTCGCGTTTAGCGGCGACCTGGGCCGGTACGACATGCCACTGCACATCGACCCGGACCCGGTCCCGGCGTGCGACACCCTGGTCCTCGAATCAACCTACGGCAACCGCATTCACGACCCGGCGCCCCTGGGCGAACAGGTCGTCCGCGAACTGCGCGAACCCCTCCGCCGCGGTGCGACTGTGCTCATCCCGTCGTTCGCCGTCGCGCGCGCACAGCTTGTCACCCTCGTCTTGCGCGAGCTCATCGACGCCGGCGCGCTCCCCGAGGTGCCGATCCACATGGACAGCCCCATGGCCGTCGACGTGACCCGCACCTACAACCGGTACCTCGAAGGCGACGACCTGGACGAAGACATCCACGGCGCAACTTCCCGGCGCCTGTTTCCGCGCAACGTCACCTTTCATCACACCGTCGACGAGTCAAAGGCGCTCAACAACCTCCGCGGGCCTCGCATCATCATCTCGGCCAGCGGCATGCTCACGGGTGGTCGGGTGCTGCACCACCTTCAGCGCCTGGCGCCTGATCCCGCGAATGTCATCGCCCTCGTCGGCTTTCAGCCTGCCGGGACCCGGGGACGAAAGCTCCTGGAAGGCGCGCAATATATCCGCATGCACGGGGGCGACTACCCGGTACGCGCGAACGTGGTGTCGCTCGAAGGCTTCTCCGCCCACGCCGACCAGGATGAACTCGTCCAGTGGTCGTGCGGTGACCACGGGGCCCCGCGCGACATCTTCCTCGCCCACGGCGAACCGGAAGCAGTTGACGCGCTCAAGACCCGCTTCTCGGAAGCCGCGCCGCAGTCGCGAGTGTTCGCGCCCGGGCTCCACGACGAGTTCGCCCTGGTCCCGGGCCGCGGCTGGCAACGCAACCGCTAGTTCCCCGTCGTCAGTCCAGTTTCACCGCGGTCCCGTAGGCCAGGATTTCGCTCACACCCTGCATCACTTCTCCGCTCGTGACGCGGAGGGCAATGATCGCGTCGGCGCCCATCTCCCGCGCTTTCTCTTCCAATCGGTTCAGCGCCTGCTCGCGGGATTCGGTCAGCAGGTCCCGGTAGGCCCCGACTTCACCGCCCGTGATGTTTCGAAAGGCAGCCGTGAGGTCACGCCCCACGTTTCGCGCCCGCACCGAGTTCGCGCTCACCACACCCAGTGTCCGGACAATCTGCTCGCCGGGAAGATGGTCAGCCGTTGTCATCTGCATCGCGCTCACCCCACTCAGGTTTCCCCGGTATCGTCGAAGACTGTGTCGACTCGGGCCAGTCTCCTGGCAACGCGAAAACAGGGCCCTCGTGAGCAGTGCTGACGCTCACAGGCCCTGTTTCTCCGTTCACGGGGTGCGTGTGCTCAGGGGAGCATCGTTTCCCATACAGGCTGACCTTCGAAGGTCAGTTGCTTGATGCCTTCATACGCGAGCTCTACCACGTTGGGGTCGAGCGGTGCGTAGTCCAGCGGTTCCGCAAAGGTCTGCCCGCCGTCCTGGTCGAGCGCCCACAACATGTAGCGGATGAGCTCTTGCGCTCGTCCCAGCGTCATGCCCTCCGTTGCCGACATCTCTTCGTAAACCAGCAGCCACGTGAAGCCTGCCGCCGGCCAGGAATCGTCGCCCGGGGCGTTGACTACCCGTGCTTCCATGTCGGTGGGGAACTCGCCGGCTTCGATGAGGCCGGCCGCCGCCGAGGTGACCGCGGCGAGCGTCGGCTCCACGAACTTGCCGGCCTGGTTCTCAAGCTGCGCCACAGGCAGGTTGTTCTGTGTTGCATACGCCAGCTCGACATAGCCCACGGCTCCGTCAATCTGGTTGATGCACTGGGCCACACCTTCGTTGCCGTTTCCGCCGACGAAGTTTCCGCGTGGCCACTCGACTGATGTGGCAACGCCAACGTTCTCGGCCCATTCGTCGCTCACCGAGGCGAGGAAGTCGACCCAGATAAACGTCGTGCCGGAACCGTCCGACCGGTGGCACACAGCGATGTCCTGGTTCGGGAGCTCTGCATCCGGGTTGTCTTCCCGGATTGCCTGGTCGTCCCAGCTCGCGATGTCGCCAAGGAAGATGCCCGCGATGGTTTCCTGCGAGAACCGGAGGTCGTCCGGCGCGCCCGAGATGTTGTATGCCGGCACCACGGCGCCCATTGCGGCCGGGATGTGCCAGACCTTGTCGCCGGCGTCGGCCTTCTGGTCGTCGGTCATCGGCCCGTCCGTACCGCCGAAGTCGACTGTCCGGTCGATGACTGCCCGGATACCGCCACCAGAGCCGATGGACTGGTAGTTCACACGGACCCCCGGGTTGAGCTGGTTGTACTCTTCAACCCAGGCTGTATAGAGGACGTTGGGGAATGTGGCCCCCGCCCCGGTGAGCGAAGCGTCCGCACCTGTCTCGCGTGGGATATCAGCGAGTGTACCGGTGCCGCCGCCGTTGCTCGCGCCAGTGTCGGTGGTGTCGTCCGAGGTATCGGGATTATCGTTGCCCGTGTCGTCCGCCGGGTTGTCAGTGTTTGTGGCGCTGTCGTCCGCGTTGTCATCGTTGGCCAGGGGATCGTTGTCATCGCCGCACGCGGCAAGTGCGATGGCCATCACGAACAAGATCGGGACCACAACCCACACTGCCAACGAATAGCTGCTTCTCTGCTGACGTATTGACGTCATGCTTTCTCCATTTACGAAGTAGGTTCTCAGACACCGGTGTCTATACTCACAGTAAGACCGCTTCGTTAACGGTTGGTGATCATGTCCGGGTAAACGATGGATGTCATGAAAACGAAAAGGCGGCCGCAAACGCGGCCGCCCATGGTGTCTTGTTCCCCGTACACGCAAAAATAAGCAACGCCTACGAGGTTCTGTAGTACCGGGAGAAAGCTAGCCGAACCGGCCCGTCACATAATCATCAGTCCGCTTGTCTGCCGGGTTTGTGAAGACCTTCGCCGTGGTGTCATATTCCACCAGCTCACCTGAACGCTGGGCGTTCATCATGAAGAACGCCGTCCGGTCCGAAACGCGCGACGCCTGCTGCATGTTGTGGGTCACGATGACGATGGTCACCTGGGGCGCCAGTTGCCGGATGAGGTCTTCGATTGCCAGCGTCGCGATGGGGTCAAGCGCCGAGCACGGCTCGTCCATCAGGAGCACTTCCGGTTCCACCGCGAGCGCCCGGGCAATGCAGAGACGCTGCTGCTGGCCACCGGAGAGCGCTGTCCCGGCCTGCTTGAGCTTGTCCTTTACCTCGTCCCACAGCGCCGCCTGCCGGAGCGCCTGCTCGACGATTTCATCCATCGAGCGTTCCTTCGACTTGATCCCGTTGATCTTCAGGCCTGCGGCGACATTGTCATAAATCGACATCGTCGGGAATGGGTTCGGCTTCTGGAACACCATGCCAATCTTCCGGCGGATCACTACCGGGTCCACCTTCGGCCCATTAATGTCTTCACCGTCAAGATAAATATGCCCGCGGATATGGGCTCCGCGGGCTGTTTCATGCATTCGGTTGAGGCAGCGGATGAAGGTCGACTTGCCACAGCCCGATGGGCCGATGATCGCGGTGACCTTCCGGCCCTCGATCGCCATCGACACGGGGCTCACGGCGCGGAACGAACCGTAGTAGGCCTCGAGATCGTCGACCCGGAGCGACCCCGGTGCCGTGCTTTCGACGTGTGCAACATGCGATTGCCCCGGGCTGGATGCCTGGACTGCGGGATGCTCGGTCGCGGAAGTACCGCTGACTTCCCGTTCCTTCGTCGCTGTGCTGGTGTCGTGCTGCGTCATAGGTAACTCCTGGGGTTCAGCGTACAGGTCGTATGTTGTCGCATGTTAAAGCTGCCGGAACTGGGTTCCCCGGTAGACGAGCCGGACAAATCCGATGATGCCGACTGTCACCCCGACCAGGACGAGCGAACCGGCCCAGGCTTGCTGGTGCCATTCGTCATAAGGTCCCGTTGCGTAGGTCCAGATTTGCACCGGCAACGTGGCGATCGGGTCCATGAGCCCGTCGTGCCAGAACCGGTTGCCAAGCGCGGTCATGATCAGCGGTGCCGTTTCCCCGCCCGCTCGTGCTAGGGCCAGCATCGCCGCAGTGACGATTCCCGGGCCGGCAGTTGGCACCACAATTCGGAGCACAATCCTCCAGCTCGGAATCCCGAGCGCCATTGCCCCTTCGCGCAGCGAGAAGGGTACTGTCGCCAGCGCCTCTTCGGCGGCACGGGCGAAGATGGGGATCATGATCACCGCCAGGGCGAAGCCGCCCGCGATGGCAGAAAAGGTCCCCGTCTGCCGCACGATGAGCACGTAGGCAAAGATGCCGACCACGATCGACGGCACTCCCGCCATCGTCTCCACAACAAAGCGGACGAACCCGGCGAAGCGGTCACTTGCATATTCGGACAGGTAGATCCCGGTGAAGAAGCCCACCGGCAGCGCGAGTACGGCCGCTATGGCCAGCACGATCAGGCTCCCGACGATGGCGTTGGCCATGCCGCCGCCCTCTTGTCCCAATGGCTGCGGCCGTTGGGTGAAGAAGTCGAGATTGAGGTAACGGCCGCCCTCCAGGAAGACCTGCCCCAGGATGAGCGCCAGGATGGCCATCATGCCCAGCGCCGCGGCCGTCGCGGCACCCACCATGATGTTGCTGAACAGCTTCCGCCGGCGGTATCGGAGACTCGTGTCCACAAGCGTCGATGTCATTAGCGTCGATCCCCCGAAGGCCCGGTGGCCACCGACCACACCAGCAGCCGCGCCGCGATGTTCACAATGAGGCTCACAATCATGAGCACGAGACCGACATGGATAAGCGCGGAGACGTGCAGGCTCGTCCCTGCCTCACGGAACTCGTTAGCGATCAGGCTTGCCATCGTCGCGCTCGGCGCCAGCAGGTTCGCCACGAAGTAGCCCGCGTTGCCGATGACCATTGTCACCGCCATCGTTTCGCCAATCGCCCGTGCGAGCCCGAGGATGATTGCCCCAACGATGCCGACACGCGCGTACGGCAACACAACCTTCCACATCACTTCCCAGCGAGTGGCGCCAAGAGCCAGCATCCCTTCTTTCTGCGCCGCCGGGACCGAGTAGATGATCTCCCGGGCCACCGCGCTGATGATGGGAACAATCATGATTGCGAGGATGATCCCGGCCGCCAGAAGGCTCAGGCCGAACGCCGGCCGCCCAAAGAACGGCGTCCACCCCAGGTAGTCGATGAGCGGGTCGTTCAGGTTTCCCGCGATGAACGGGACAAGCACCATCATGCCCCACAGCCCGTACACGATGGACGGGATCGCGGCCAGGATATCGATGATGAACGCGACAGGCCCGCGCAGCGATGGCGGCGCCAGCTCGGTGATGAACAGCGCAATGCCCAGTGCCACAGGCACGGCAAGGATCACCGCGATGAGCGACGAAACAAGCGTCCCAAGGATGATATGCCGCGCACCGAACTCGCCGAAGACCGGGTTCCATTCTTCGGTCGACATGAACCCGAAAAAGCCGAACTCTCCGATCGATGGCCGGGCGCCGTCCCACACGGTGAAAACCAGCGACCCGGCCAACGCCAGGATAATGAGCGTGAACGCGAGCGCGACAAGCCGGAAGATGACGTCCCCCGCGCTCCCCGAGACCTGGTTGCGTGCCCCGGCGGTGAACCGTCGCCATAACCCCGGTTGCCCGGATTCAACCGTCATGCTGCTCCTCCATCGCATGCCGCCGGCTGGCGTCGCGTGCCGGTGGCAAAAGAAAGCGGGGCGCCGCGCCCGCCTGGGGCTGCAGTCCCCGCTCTGTCATGTCCCCTTGCTGATGCGCATCAGGATTCATTGTTCGAGCATCGTTTCCCAGACAGGCTGGCCGTGGTACGTAATCCCCGTGATTGCCTCGTGTGCGAGGTCGCGCACATCGGGGTGTATTGGCGCGTAGTCCAGCGGTTCGGTGTATTGCTGTCCGCCGTCTTCATCCAGCGCCCAGAGCATGAAGCGGATGAGCTCCTGGGCACGGGTTAGGCTCATCCCGTCGAGAATGGCAAGTTCTTCGTACACCAGGAGCCATGTGAATCCTGACGCTGGCCATGAACCCTCGCCCGGGGCATTGGCCACACGGGCTTCCATGTCGTCCGGGAACTCGCCGGCCTCGATCATCCCGCCGGCCGCCTCGGTCACCGCGCCCAGCGTCGGCTCCACGAAGTTCCCCGCGGCATTTTCGAGCTGTGCTACCGGGAGGTTGTTCGTTTCTGCGTAGGCGATTTCCACGTATCCCAATGCGCCATCGATCTGCTGGATGCACTGAGCTACCCCTTCGTTGCCGTTTCCACCAACAAAGTTTCCACGCGGCCAGCTAACAGACGTCGCAACACCAATGTCTTCGGCCCACTCATCGCTGATCTCGGCCAGGAAGTCGACCCAGATAAACGTTGTCCCGGCCCCGTCGGAACGGTGGCACACTGCAATGTCCTGGTCGGGCAAATCTGCCCCGGGGTTATCTGCTGCGATTGCCGGGTCATCCCACCGGTCGATATGGCCGAGGAAAATGCCCGCGATGGTGTCCTGGGAGAAACGCAGCTCGTCTGGGGCTTCCTCGAGGTTGTATGCGGGTACGACGGCGCCCATGGCCGTTGGGATGTGCCAGACGCGGGCGCTGGCATCTTCCTTCTGGTCTTCGGTCATCGGACCGTCGGTGCCGCCAAAGTCCACGGTGCGGTCGACGACTGCGCGGATGCCACCGCCAGACCCGATCGACTGGTAGTTCACGCGGATACCGGAATTCAGGCGGCTGTACTCATCTACCCAGGTCGAATACAGCACGTTCGGGAACGTCGCCCCCGCGCCCGTCAGCGATTGGCTGACGTCCGTCCTCCGCGGGACATCGTTCAGCGTTGCCCCCGGCGGCACGGTGACATCAGGGATCTCGTCATCGTCTGGCGGCGCGACGCCATTCACGCCGTCGTCGTCAACCAGCGGGTCGCCGCCATTGCAGGCAAGAGCAAGGAAGCCCACCACGACGATTAACAAGGGGAGGAATGCACCAGCCCGGGCGCTCACTCGGCCCTGGCCCTTCGAACGTTTCACTGGCGAGCCCGGTGCGGTCATCGCCTCTCCGTCCCGTCCGGCATACCGCACGGACCGGGGGTCCGCGGGTCACCGTTAACAGTAGCCCGCTCGCCGTTAACAACCATTAACAACCCCACCTTCCGGCGATTGAATCTCTCAGGGCGAGCGAACTGTCACATGCATCGCCACATTTCCAGCATTTGCGACCGGCTGGCCCTTCCGCTTTCCATCGTTCGCGCGGCAAGCTGGAAGTCGTCCGTGCCACGTCACACCGGCCGCTCATACGGAGGAGCACCTATGGAAGTAGCTGTCTTCAGCACAAAGAACTACGACCGCGTTTTTTTCGAGCGCGCGAACGGGCCGCATAACCACACCTTCCACTTCTTCGATACCCGCCTGACGGATGAGACCGCCGGTCTTGCCAGGGGCGTTCCGGTGGTCTGTGCGTTCGTGAACGATGTGCTTGACGCCGCGGTCCTCGAGACCCTTGCCGATGGCGGCACCCGGCACATCGCCCTCCGCTCCGCTGGCTTCAACCACGTCGACCGGGAAGCGGCTGATCGGCTGGGGCTCGTCGTCTCGCGCGTCCCGGCGTATTCCCCCCAGGCTGTCGCCGAACACACCCTTGCGCTGATGCTCGCGCTCACACGCCAGACGCACCGCGCTTTCGCCCGGGTGCGCGAAGGCAACTTCGCGCTCGAAGGCCTGCTCGGATTCGACATCCACGGGAAGACCATTGGCATTGTGGGCACAGGCAAGATTGGCCAGTGCGTCGCGAGCATCATGGCTGGCTTCGGTTGCCGCATCCTCGCCTACGATGTGCAGCCAAATGACGCCTGCCGGGAACTCGGTGTCGAGTATGTCGACCTGGACACCCTGTTCGGCGAGTCGGACATCGTCACCCTCCATTGCCCCCTGACCGAAGACACCTACCACCTCATCGACGAGGCTACACTGGCGCGAATGAAGGACGGTGTCATGCTCCTCAATACGGGCCGGGGCGCACTGATCGAAACGCGCGACGTCATCGAAGCGCTGAAAACGGGGAAGGTCGGCTACCTGGGCCTGGATGTCTACGAAGAGGAAGCAGACCTTTTCTTCGAAGACCACTCCCGTACCGTCATCACCGACGATGTCTTCGCCCGGCTCATCACCTTCCCGAATGTGCTCATCACAGGGCACCAGGGATTCTTCACGCGCGAAGCCATGACGGCCATCGCGAGCACCACGCTCGAAAACATCACGGCTTTCGAACGTAACGGCGAGCCCGTCCATCCCCTGCCGCATCCCTGAGCGAGCCTCCAGTGGAGTCATCGCTCACGTTAGCGCTGCCGTTCCTGTGGCTGGGGATACCACCAGCCATTCTCGCACTCATCCCGATTGCGGCCGTCGTAAGCCTCATGCTTTGGGGGCGATCGGCTGCCTTTGCGGGCAGCACTGGCTTGCTCCTGGCCCTGGTGCTCGCCTGGAGCCCCGCGTTCGCGGACACATTCGGCGCAGAAGATGGCCGATCGCTCGCCACCGGTGCCGCCGTGGGCGAAGCGGCCTTCACTGCGCTCACCATCCTCTGGATAGTCTTCGCCGCGCTGTGTGTCTACTACCTCCAGGAGATGAGCGGTGCCATCGTCACCATTCGCGACCGCCTGGCGAGCCTCTCTTCCGACCCGCGCATCGTGGCAATCCTGGTCGCGTGGTTCTTCGCGCTTTTCATGGAAGGCGCCGCTGGTTTCGGGACGCCGGTGGCCCTGGCCGCCCCGCTGCTGGTCGGGCTTGGATTCCGGCCTGTCGAAGCGGTGTCCATTGCGCTCCTGGGGCACGCGATCGGAGTTTCATTCGGAGCTGTCGGTACCCCCGTTATTCCGCAGGCGGCCGCGACCGGCCTCTCCGAACTATCGATTGCGCGGTCCACTTCGTTGCTCCACACGCTGGCCGGCTGGTTCATGCTCTTTGTGGTTGTCTACCTGGCCGGGCGCATCGCGTCGGGCCGCGGGGCCGGGGCGGTCTGGGGTTGGGCGGTACTCGCCGCATTCGCGTTCCTGGTCCCCTATGTGCTTATCGCCTGGTTTGTCGGCCCTGAACTGCCAACCTTGCTGGGAGCGGTCGTCGGGGCTGCTGTGCTCGTCGTTGTCCTGCGCCGGGTCCACACCCCACAGGTGGCTGGCGGGCTGCCAGGGGGTGCCACGTCGGCTGCCGGTCCTCCGCCCGCGGATGAAGCAAGTGCCACACCACCCGGCCTCGTCCGCGCCGCCGCGCCCTACCTGGTGCTCATCGCGCTCGTGCTCCTCACCCGCCTGGTAGGGCCGATCGAAGATGCGTCACGAGCCGTCGTCATCGATTGGACCATCAGCGACCGCTTCGCGGGCTCATTCGAACCCTTCTACCACCCGGGGACGCTCCTGGTGTTGTCGTTCCTCGTCGCCGGGCCCCTACAGCGCCAGCCTCCCGCCGTGTTCCGGGGCGCCGTCTGGTCCGCAGCCCGGCGCATTGCCCCGGTGTCCATTGCGCTCTTCGCCACGCTGGGTGTCGCCCGACTCATGGTTCACTCCGGCATGATCGAAGAGCTCGCGGTGGCTGCCGCCGACAACCTGGGCGTCCTGTGGCCGGTGGCCGCGCCGTTTGTGGGCATTCTCGGGACCTTCGCCACCGGGTCCGCGACGTCATCGAATGTGCTCTTCACCGAGTTCCAGGCGAGCACGGCCAACCAGCTCGACCTTCGCCTGGAGAACATGATCGGCGCACAGGGCTTCGGTGCGGCCGCCGGGAATGTGATCGCGCCTCACAACATCGTCGCGGGCGGTGCGACGGTCGGCCTCCGCGGCGAGGAAGGTGCGGTCCTCCGCCGGACCGCCATCCCCTGTCTGCTCTATGGACTGGCAGGCGGAGTCCTCACGTTCATCATCACCCGCTGGGCTTACTAGCCATTCCCGCTGGCCCGCCACATCTCATGCCTCTACTGTGAGGGCACCGTGGACTTCTCGCTCGCGTTCCGCCGCATAAAGCACCTGTTGATCGATACGGCACAGGAGTTTGCCGACGACAACGGCACTGCCATGGCTGCTGCCATTTCGTATTACGTGCTCTTCTCCCTCTTCCCGCTGCTCATCTTCTCCGTCGGCATCGTTGGCATCATCATCCAGGACGAAGCCATCAAGGAAGAACTCATCGAGATGGTCCTCGAGTTCATCCCCTTCGATGAGGAAGGGAATGAACAGTTCGTCGAAAGCATCGAGCGTGTCCAACTCGTCGGGAGCGGCGCATTCGGGTTGATCGGCTTCCTCGGGCTTGCCTGGTCAGGCAGCAACATGTTCGCCATCATCCGGCGAACGCTGAACATCGCGTTTGATGTCGAGGTGACCCGCCCGCTCTTCCGCCAGAAGCTCGTCGACTTCGTCATGATCGCGATCATCGGGATCATCTTCATGGCCTCGCTCAGCGCCACCGCGACCCTCCGTGTCACGCGTGCGCTCGCCGAGGATATGCCCGCTATTGGCGCCCTGAGCGAAACCCTCGGGTTTGGCTGGACGATGGCCAGCTTCTTCATTCCCGTCGTGGTGTCCCTCACGGCCTTCTTCATCATGTACTGGTTCTTGCCTGCCCGGCGCGTCCGCGCCCGCGACGCCATCGTCGGCGCATTCTGTGCAGCGGTGCTGTTCGAACTCGGGAAGCTTGGTTTCTCCGTCTATTTGGAGAACTTCGGAAACTACAACGCCATCTACGGCAGCATCGGGACGGTCGTTATCTTTCTCTTCTGGGTGTTCATCAGCTCGAACATCCTCTTGTTCTGCGGCGAGCTCACGTCCGAGCTCCCGAGGTTGCACCGCGGTGAGTTTGACGAAGAAGATGTCCCGTCCGCCGAGTCGCTGCTGCCCTGGCATGTGCGCCTGCGCCGCACGACATGGCGCGTCGTGCGGGGGCTTATCTTCTATGAACCCGACCAGGAACGGAAACGCCGAACGTGACGCAACTCGCGTGACCAATGTGCGAATCTGTCGCTAAGGTGGGAAAGGTAAAGGCACGTTGTATGCCGGGAGGAAGTACGTGACGCATCTCGAAGAAGTCCAGGTAGGAGTCCAGTCGATCGATCGCTACCGGGACGTCATCGGCCAGGAGCGGTTCGCAGAACTCGAAGCGACTGCCGACGACGTGCGCAGCCGCCTCAGCGGCCGGGTCATCTGGAATGTGAACTCCACAGCGCGCGGCGGCGGCGTCGCCGAAATGCTGCGTCCGATGCTGTCATATGTCCGCAGCACCAATATCGACGCCCGCTGGTTGGTGATGAGCGGAAACGAAGAGTTCTTCCGGTTCACGAAGCGGCTGCACCACGCGCTGCACGGGTCCGCCGGCGATGGGTCGCCGGTCGATGAGTCGCGGCGTGCCGCGTATGACAAGGTGTCCGAGGACAACGCCCACGAGCTTTTCGCTCTGGTTGAACCCGGCGACGTGGTTATCTTCCACGACCCCCAGACGGCCGGGCTGTTGCCCCACGCAAAGCGCGCCAACGTGACCGCGATCTGGCGTTGCCACGTCGGCACCGACACCTTGAACGCAGAGGCGCACCAGGGCTGGGAGTTTCTCAAGCCGTACCTGGAATGCGCCGACCGCCTGGTCTTTTCGCGTCACGAATACGTCCCTCCCGAGGTTGACCGGTCCAGGGTCAAAATTATTCAGCCCGCTATCGACGCCTTCTCACCGAAAAACCAGGACATGGATGACGCGACCGCCCAGTCCATCCTGTCCTACACCGGCATCATCGAAGGCCCGCCCGGCGCCGGGCGGCGCGTCTTCTACCGGGAGGATGGATCACCCGGCCGTGTCGATCGCCACGCCGACATCATTCGGATGGGCCGCGCACCGACCTGGGATACACCACTGGTTGTCCAGGTATCGCGCTGGGACCCATTGAAGGATCACGAAGGCGTGATGGAAGCCTTTGCGCAGCTGGCTGACGGCCGTGCACCGGCCGGGTCCGAACTCGTGCTGGTTGGCCCCAACGTCCACAGCGTGGCCGACGACCCCGAAGGCGAAGATGTCTTCCGCAGCATGGAGGAATCCTGGCGGGCGCTTCCTCATGGCATTCGGAACATGATCAACCTGGTCTGCCTCCCCATGACCGACGCTGAAGAGAACGCCGCAATCGTGAACGCGCTGCAGCGCCATGCCACGGTCGTCGCCCAGAAGAGCCTGCAGGAAGGGTTCGGACTGACCGTGACCGAGGCCATGTGGAAGGGCCGGCCCGTCCTCGCGAGCCGCGTTGGCGGCATCCAGGACCAGTTGCGGCATGAGCAGGAAGGCTTGCTCATCGACGATGCACGCGACCTCGAAGCCTTCGGCAAGTCGCTCGAACGCCTGCTCGAAGACCCCGAATTCGCAAACAAGCTCGGTGAATGCGGTCGCGAACGAGTCCGCGACAACTACCTTGTTCCACGCCTGCTCCAGGAGTACGCGCAGCTAATCATCGAGCTCGACAAGGAAGGCCACCGCGTGGGCGAACCGGCCTGATCCGCGTTCGCGCTGCGCGAAACGGCGATCTTGCTAGAATCTCTGGCGGCGGAGACAAATGCACAACACCCGGTTCATGACAGGCCGGTCCGCCGAGTTTCGTTCATCATGCCTCCGGAGGCTCCCTTGTCCATGACGCTACGCTTCCAGCCCGCCGCGGTGTTCACGCTCCTCGCCGCCCTCGTCGCCTTTGCTGTCTTTGGCACGCAGCCCGCGTCAGCGCACTCGATCCCCGCGCCGGAGACCGCGGCCGAGTCCGTCGAGGTCGAATCCGAGCAGATCACTTCTCCGCCCGAGCGCGATGACGGCCAGGGCTGGATCTGGCTTGGCGTGGGCGCATTCATCGTCTTCGCCATCGTCGGTGCCCTCATCTCGGTGCTCGGATATATGGATGCGACGCGCCGCGAATAGCCTGCGAGCTCCGGCTCCTCCCGGCGGTCGTTGATCATGACGTCGAAGGCTTTCCTCTCGTGCAATGAAGCCATCGCTGACGTCTTCGATGGCGCTACCATCATGTTCGGCGGCTTCATCACGGCCGGCACGCCGACAGACCTGGTCCAGGCACTCGTCGAACGCGACACGAGCAACATAACCGGGATCGCCAACAACATCGGCATCGGCGACCCGCTGGATAACCTCTGCGAGAAACGCCAGCTCAGGAAGATGATCGCGTCCTTCGCGATCCGCGCCTCCGGGGCCCGCCAGAGCCGGTTTGAGGAGCAGTACCGCGCCGGGGAAGTCGAGCTCGAGCTCGTGCCCCAGGGGACGCTGGCCGAACGCATCCGCGCCGGCGGTGCTGGCATCGGCGGCTTTTACACCCCCACTGGTGTTGGCACGGTCGTCGCCGAAGGCCGCGAAACGCGCATCATCGACGGCCGCGAACACCTCTTCGAATTGCCGCTTCGCGCTGATTTTGCGTTTATCAAGGCGCACCGTGGCGATACGTCCGGGAACCTTGTCTACCGCCGGGCCGAGCGGAACTTCAACGTCACCATGGCCACCGCGGCCGACATCGTCATTGCCGAGGTGGAAGAGCTCGTGGAGACTGGCGAGCTCGAACCGGAGGCCATCGTCACGCCCGGTATCTACGTGGATCGCATCGTGAAGGGAGAACGGCATGAGGCCCGCTGGTATCCCTAGAGACCTCATCGCGATGCGCGTCGCTCGCGAGCTGGAAGACGGCATGGCGGTCAACCTGGGCATCGGCCTGCCCACGCAGGTGGCGAACCACGTGCCGGAAGGCCTCACCGTCTGGTTCCAGGCGGAAAACGGCATCCTGGGCTACGGTGGTATTGCCCCCGACGACGCGTTCGACCAGGACCTCATCAACGCAGGCGGGCAGCCGGTCACCCTCCAGCCCGGTGCCTGTTTCTTCGACAGCGCCGAGTCGTTCGCGATGATCCGCGGTGGTCATATCGACCTGGCCATCCTGGGCGGTCTCCAGGTATCCGAACGTGGCGACCTGGCGAACTGGATGGTCCCCGAGCGCGGCGGCGGCAGCATCGGCGGCGCGATGGACCTCGCCGAGGGCGCGCGCCGGCTTATCGTCGCCATGGAGCATACGGCGCGCGACGGGAGTCCACGCATCCTGCGCGAATGCACGTACCCGCTGACAGCTCCAGCCTGTGTCGACCGCATCGTGACGGATCTCGCGGTGATTGACGTAACGCCGGAGGGGCTCGTTCTCCGTGAAGCCGCCGCCGGGGTTTCCCCCGGCGGCGTCCAATCGGTCACGGAACCGTCTCTGCAAACCGCGGATGACTTCCGCGAAATGACGTTCTAG
>SKSF01000024.1 GCA_007118095.1 Dehalococcoidia bacterium | reverse complement strand
TCCATGTCCTGGATGACCACGATCCGCGGCGCCGGGATCGACTCGATGTGCTCCCACCATGTAGCCGGCGGGATAGCCTCCGGGTCCTGGTCCGGCGGGATGCTCGCCCGTATCTTGCATGTCGCCGCATAGCCCACGATCGGCGGCAGCTCGGGAAACCGGCACACGATCTCCGGCCCCATGAAGCCCGTGTTCCGCGACCGCACGTTGAACGTCTCGATCGCGTTCGAAATCGCGGGCGTCGGCCAGCGCGCGAGCGCTTCCAGTTCGTCCGCCGTTAGCTGTTGCGCCACAGGTCACCTCTCTCCTGGTCGTTCTCGCGCCATCCTACGCGCTCGGTGTCCCACCGCCAGCGAGCCCTTGCGTGCTGGGGTACCATTGGCTCATCCACGCTTTCCATGGAGACCATTGATGGTAAACGTTGCCGAATCATCATCAGGCGCAGCCACCGTCCATCCCCTCGAACCACTCAGCGAAGCCGAGATCTCACGGACGGCCGAAATACTCGGTTCCGGCGGCCGGCTCGAGGGCGATGTCGCCATCGCCTACATCACCCTCCATGAGCCGGACAAAGACGCAGTCCTGGAAGGGCGCCCCGTACCCCGTGAAGCCCTGGTCGCCGCCGTCGACCGGCTCACCGCGACGACCTATCGGGGTGTCGTGTCGCTCGACGAAGGGAACGTCCAGTCCTGGGAAGTCATAACTGAAGGACAGGTCCCGGTCACGGCCGATGCCATGCGTGCCGAGAAGCTCGTGAAGGCCCACCAGGGCTGGCGCGATGCGCTTGCAAAGCGCGGCGTGACCGACGTCGAAAACGTGCAAATCGATACCTGGATGCCCGGCCACTTCGGGCTCGATATCGAAGAGGGCAACCGCCTGGTGCGTTGCCTCGCCTACGTCCGGGACCAGGTCGGCGACAACGGCTACGCCCGCCCGGTCGAAAACGTCATCGCGTTCGTCGACCTCAACCGCGGCGAAGTCGTCGATGTCCACGACTACGGCGTCGTGCCCATCCCGTCCGAAAAAGCCAACTTCGATGAAGCGAGCATCGGCGAACACCGCACTGATCTCAAACCGCTCGACATTGTCCAGCACGAAGGCCCCTCCTTCGAGGTCGATGGCCACTTCGTCAAATGGCAGAAGTGGAGCTTCCGCCTCTCCATGCACCCCATCGAGGGCCTGGTGATTCACACCGTCGGATACGAAGACCAGGGGCGTGTCCGCCCCATCCTCTACCGCGCAGCCGTGTCCGAGATGGTCGTCCCCTATGGCGACACCAGCCCCATGCATAGCTGGAAGAACGCCTTCGACGCCGGCGAAGCTGGCCTGGGCCGCCTCGTCAATTCGCTCGAGCTCGGCTGCGATTGCCTTGGGACCATCCACTACTTCGACGCCGTCATGAACGGCCCCAACGGTCAGCCACACCGCATCAAGAACGCCATCTGCATGCACGAAGAGGACTACGGCATCCTCTGGAAGCACTACGACTCCGACAGCCAGCAGGCACACGTGCGCCGCTCACGCCGCCTGGTCGTCAGCTCCATCCACACCATCGGCAACTACGAATACGGTTTCTTCTGGTACTTCTACCAGGACGGCACCCTGCAGATGGAGGTGAAGCTCACGGGCGTCCTCCAGGTCCAGGCCACGCATCCCGGCGAAACCGAGTTCGACCACAGTGTCCTGGTGGCTCCGCAACTCGCCGCGCCCCACCATCAGCACCTCTTCAACTTCCGCCTCGACTTCGATATCGATGGCACCGCCAACAGCGTCTACGAAGTCGATGTCGAACCGTTGCCACCCGGAGACAAAAACCCGCTCGGCAACGCCTTTGTCCAGCAGGAGACGCTCCTCGACCGCGAATCCGATGCCGCACGCCTCCATGACCAGACCCGCAACCGCACCTGGAAGGTCGTGAACCCTTCGGTCACAAACAGGCTCGGCCAGCCGGTCGGTTACCGGCTCGTCCCGGGCGCCAACCAGGTCATGCTCGCCCATTCGGAATCCGCCGTCGCGAAGCGTGCCACCTTCGGCACGCGGAACCTTTGGGTCACCCACTACGACCCGGCCGAGCTCCATGCGGCCGGCGACTTCCCCAACCAGCACCCCGGCGGCGATGGCCTGCCGCGGTACATCCAGCAGGACCGCCCGCTCGAAAACCAGGACGTCGTCCTTTGGCACACGGTCGGCGTGACTCACATCGCCCGGCCCGAAGACTGGCCGGTGATGCCCGTCGAATATGCCGGCTTCACCCTGAAGCCCGCGGGCTTTTTCGACCGCAACCCTGCGCTCGATGTCCCACCGTCCCACAGTGATCACTGCGTCGACCACAGCGCCGGCGACCACGGCCACGATGGGCATCATGGACACCACGGCAACGGCCATGAGCACGACGGCCATGAGCACGACGGTCAACACTGACCGCTTCCTTCCACCGACTCTCTCCGTTCGCCCTCTTCGGTAATACGAAGGGGGCGAACTTTGTGCCCTTCACCCCGCACCCGGTGCCACTCGGATACCATCACCCCTGTGAATGAGCACGAGAATCCGCCACAGTCCTACGACGAAGCCTTCGAACGCTATCCCACGAATGCCCTCTTCGGCCCGAACATCACCTTCCTCGGCACCGCGCGTGCCTCTCTCGATGACCCGGCTACCTACGAACACGCCGACGTTGTCATCGTCGGCGCCCCTTTCGATGGCGGCACCACCTACCGCTCCGGCGCGCGTTTCGGCCCCGGCGCTATCCGAGGCACCGACTACCTCCCGCACCTCCCCTACCGGCCCCACCTGGCGCTGAAGACCGACCCCTTCAGCGTCCTGGATGTCGTCGACGTCGGCGACGTGATGATGCCGCCCGGCTACATCGAAACCAGCATCAAGAACCTGGAAGAGGCGGTCACGAAAGTCGCCGCCGCCGGCGCAATCCCGGTCGTTCTCGGCGGAGACCACACCATCGCCCTCCCCGATGTCACCGGCGTCGCTCACCGATACGGCTTCGGCCGCGTCGCCGTCATCCATTTCGATGCCCACGCCGACACTGGCGACACCGACTTCGGCGCCCTCTACGGCCACGGCACGCCCATGCGGCGGCTCATCGATTCCGGCGCTGCCCGCGGCGACCGCTTCCTCCAGGTCGGGCTGCGCGGCTACTGGCCCGACCCGCCCGTGTTCGATTGGATGCAGCAACAGGGCATGCGCTGGTTCGAAATGAGCGAGGTCGTCGAACGCGGCCTCGATGCCTGCCTCGACGAGGCCTTCACCATCGCCCGTGACGAATGCGACGGCGTCTTCCTCTCCGTCGACGTCGACGTCGTCGACCCGGGCATGGCACCCGGCACCGGCACCCCCGAACCTGGCGGCCTCACCACCCGGCAACTTCTCGACGCCGTCCGCCGCTGCGCGCTCGAACTCAATGTCGTCGGGCTCGACGTCGTCGAAGTCGCCCCACAGTTCGACGGTCCCGGCGAAGCGACCGCCTTCATGGCAAACCGCGTCGTCCTCGAAGCCCTGTCCGGTATCGCACGTCGCCGCCTCGACGCGGCCGGGTGAGCGGTCCCGGCGTCTACCCGCGGAACCGGTCGAACTCGTCTCCCCCTCCCCGGTTCTCACGGAGCCGGCCAAGCGCGTTCATGTGCCCCTGGTACCGGAACATCGCGCCAATGCCCCAGATTTCCATCGAAGTGTTCAGCGCTTCTTTGTTCATGAGCGCCCCCTCATAGGGCACCTCCAGGCAGTCCGCCGCGATGCTGTTCACCGTCTCGGCGAGCTGGTCCCCGGGCACCGCCATCGTCACAAGCCCCATCTCGGCCGCCTCGATCCCGTTCACGATCCGTCCGGTGAGCAGCAGATAGCGTGCCTTCTTCAGCCCGAGCACCACCTGCCACAGCGGCATCGAGCTCACCCCGCCCATCTTCACCGCCGGGTGCCCGAGCTGCGCATCCTCCGCCGCCACCGAAATGTCGCACAAGAGCTGGAGGTAGCACCCGCCGGCCAGCGCATGCCCGTGTACCTGCGCAATCGTCGGCTTCGGGCAGTTCCAGATGCGCTGATATCGCGCTTCGATGCCGCGCAACGTCATCAGCGAGTTCCCGGCCGTCCACCGCCCTTCCTCCGCGGGCGGCGTTGTGTAGTAGCTCCCCTTCAGGTCGTATCCTGCGCTGAACGAAGCCCCGGCCCCCGACAGCACCACCACACGCACCGAGCTATCCCGCTCCGCTTCCGTGAACGCGGCGTCAATGTCGTCCAGGAGCTGATGGTTGAGCGCGTTGCGCTTGTCCGCGCGGTTCATTTCGATGCGGGCAATGCCGCCCTCCACCGTGTAGTTGACTGTCTCCAGGTCCATCGCCGTTCTCCCACGAAGTGTTTCGCCATTCTTCGCACCGTCCGCCGTCGCGGCAAGCAGGATTACGCCCGCCCGCGATATCGGTATGATGCCTATCCAGAGCTTCTGTCCACGTCGGAACAGGGAGGTGACCTATGCCCGGCCCGCTCGAGGGGATCCGCATCCTCGACTTCACCCGCTACCAGCAAGGCCCCTACGCCACCGTTATGCTGTCCGACCTTGGCGCCGATGTTATCAAGGTTGAAGAGCGCCTCAACGGCGACCTGGGCCGCAGCCTCGGTCTCCAGCCCGATGGATGGTGCGCCTACTTCGAAGCCCACAACCGCAACAAACGTTCCATCACCATCGACAGCCGGACCGAACGCGGCCGTGAGATCGTCTACAAACTGGTGCGCAATGTCGACGTGGTCACCGATAACTTCCGCCCCGGTGTCATGAAGCGCCTCGGTTTCGACTACGAAACGCTCAAGGAACACAACCCGAAGATCATCACTGCCAGCGCATCCGGTTTCGGCGTCGACGGTCCCAACACCTACGAGCCCTCCTTCGACATCATCGGGCAGGGTATGGGCGGCATCATGCACAACCAGGGCGGTGGCCCGGACTGCGAGCCCCGCTCGGTCATGGGCGGCCTCGCCGACCAGGTCGGCGCCATGGTCTTCGCCCTGGGGATCTCGTCCGCGATTATCGCGCGCGACCGGCAGGGCGTCGGCCAGCACGTCGATGTCTCCCTCCTCGGTTCACAGGTAGCCCTCCAGGCGCTCCAGCTCACCGGCTTCATGCGCCACGACCGTCAGCCTCCCACCCCGCAGAAGCAGAACCCTGTCTTCACCTATTACACCGGCAGCGACGGCAAATCGCTCACCATCGGCCTGCTCGACCCCAAGTGGTGGCCCAACCTCTGCAAGGTGCTCGAGCGCGAAGACATGCTCACCGATGAGCGCTTCGCCGCACCTCGCGAGCGGCAGCAAAACCGCGAAGACCTCGTTTGCGAACTCGAAAAGGCCTTTGCCCAGCGCCCCCGCGACGAATGGCTGAAGCTCCTCAAGAAAGCCGACGTCCCCTGCGGACCCGTTCACGACTACTACGGCGTCTCACGTGACGAACAGGTGCTCGCGAACAAGTACATCACCGAACTCGAGCACCCCTCCCTCGGCCCCATCCGCGTCGTCGGCTCGCCTATCAAGATGAGCACCACTGCGGTTGGCCCTCAACAGCCCGCCCCCGAGCTTGGGCAGCACACGGAGGACATCCTCCTCGAACTCGGCTACTCCTGGGAGGACATTGCGCAGCTCAAGGACCAGGAAGTCGTCTGAGCCCCGTCCAATCCCATTCACACACCATCCATGGCCGCCCACCGGGCGGCCATCACACGGGAGAAGAATTACATGGCTGAACTGAACGGCGGACAAATCGTTGGACGCCAGCTCAAAGCCGCCGGTATCGATACCGCTTTTGGCGTCGTCGCCGGCCCCATGATCGAAGTCATGGCTGGCATGCAGGAAGCTGGCATCAACGTCATTAGCTGCCGCCACGAACTCAATGCCTGCTTCATGGCCTCCGCATGGGGCTATATCAACAAGAAGCCCGGCATCGTCGTCGCTGGCTCCGGCCCGGCCGTGACAAACACCGTCACCGGTCTCCACGTTGCTACCGACAGCGGCATGCCGCTTGTGGTCCTCGGGGGCAGCGCCCACGGCCGCAATCGTGGCTGGGGCGGCTTCCAGGAGCTCGACCAGGTCGCCTTCGCCAAGCCCGGCGCCAAGTGGACAGCCACTGTCGACAGCACCGACCGCATCCCCGAATACCTCCACATCGGCATGGGCAAAGCCATGGCCGGTCGCCCCGGCGGCGTCTATATCGACTTCCCCGGCAACCTCATCCGCCGCCCGGTCGCCGAAGAAGATGTCTCCTTCCGCAACACCTCGCTCATCCAGTCTCTGCCGCACCCCGACCCCCAGGCCGTCGATACCCTGGCCGGGATGCTTGCCAACGCCGAGCGGCCCCTGTTGCTCATCGGCAAAGGCGCCGCCTGGAGCGACGCCGGCCCCGCGCTCACCGAGCTCGTCAACCGCGGGCTTCCATACGTTTCCTCCCCCATGGGCCGCGGCGTCATCCCCGACGACAATCCCATGTGCATGAACGCTGCCCGCTCGGCTGCCCTGTCCGGCGCCGATGTCGTCCTCATGGTCGGTGGCCGCTTCAACTGGATCTTCCAGTTTGGCCGCCCGCCCCGCTTCGCCGAGGATGTCCGCATCGCGCAAATCGACATCGAACAGGAAGAGTTCACCTCCGCCGCCAACCTCGAGCTCGGCATCACCGCCGACTGCGCTGTCGCCGTCGCCGAGCTCAACGACGCCATAGGCAAACGCGAGATCCGCGCTGCCAGGACTGGCTGGCTCGACCAGCTCCGCGAATCATCCGTCAAGAACGAGTCCTCCATTGGCGAAGCCATGGCCTCGGACGAGCAGCCCATCAATCACTACCGGCTGCTCCGTGACGTCCGCGACGTCGTCGACCGCGAGACCGCGCT
>SKSF01000196.1 GCA_007118095.1 Dehalococcoidia bacterium | reverse complement strand
CAGGCCGAATGACTATCGACCTCGAACACTTTCTCACCGTTGGCGCATTACTCTTTTGCATCGGATTGCTGGTTGCGCTCAGCAAGCGGAACGCGATCGGTGTGCTCATGGGTGTCGAGCTGATGCTCAATGCCATCAACCTCACCCTGCTCGCCTTTGCACGTTTCACCGAGAGCGCGCAATCTATCGCGGGGCACACGTTTGTGGTCTTCGTAATCACCATTGCTGCCGCCGAAGTCGCGGTTGCACTTGCACTTGCCGTGCTCGTCTATCGCAACCGCGAAACCGTCAACGTCGACCAGTTCACCCTGTTGAAGTCCTGAACTATGTGGGTTGAATTCATGACCGTGCGGAATGGCTACATCGCGGAGACGTGGCAAGAGCTCTTCGCCGCTGAAGCGCTCTCTGTCCGCGTTGTTCCACCGGTTGGAATCGGCGAACGGGTGCCGCGGTCCGCCGAACGCACCATCTATGTCCCCACGGGCAAGGCACACGTCGCCCGCGAGATCCTGAGGAAAATCTAGCTCATGCCTTTTTTCCTTGCGGACGTGCTCGAGGTAGGTGTGCCCACAATTGACGAGTGGGTGGTCTGGGCGATCCTTGCCAGTCCCATCGTCTCCTGGGCCCTTATCGCGCTGTACCTCCGCAAGATCCCGGCCGTCGCGGGCTATGTGACCATCGCTGCGGTCGGGCTGTCGGCAGTTCTGAGCGTCATTGTCCTGTTCAATGTGATGGACGCCGACGGCGGGACCGTCGTCTTCACACATGAGTGGTTTACCGCCGGCTCACTCGAGGTGAACTTCGGCGCACGGATCGACGGCCTATCGGCCATCATGCTCGTGGTCGTCACATCGGTATCGTTCCTCGTCCAGATTTTCTCCCAGGGCTACATGGAAGGTGATAAGGGGTACGGGCGCTACTACGCCCACATGTCCCTCTTCACAGCCTCCATGCTCGGGTTGGTCCTGGCGGACAACCTGTTCATGCTCTTCGTCTTCTGGGAGCTCGTCGGCCTCTGTAGCTACCTCCTCATCGGCTTCTGGTTCCACAAGCCGTCGGCGGCCGCTGCCGCGAAGAAGGCCTTCATCGTCACCCGCATCGGAGACCTCGGCCTGCTCGCCGCTGTTCTCCTCATCTGGGCCGAAGGCGGCACCTTCCAGATCGACGAGATTCACCAGCTTGCCCTCACTGGCGCTCTGTCCTCGACCGTCATCACCTGGTTCACGCTGGGGCTCTTTGCCGGCGCCGCCGGGAAGTCCGCCCAGTTCCCCCTTCACGTGTGGCTTCCCGACGCGATGGAAGGTCCCACGCCTGTCTCGGCGCTCATCCACGCCGCCACGATGGTCGCTGCTGGTGTCTACCTCATGGGGCGGTTCTTCCCCGTCCTCGAACTGACAACCGACGCCCAGGGCGTAGTCGCCTGGATTGGAGCGCTCACCGCGCTGATTGCGGCCACCATCGCGGTCGTCCAGACCGATTTCAAGCGCGTTCTCGCCTACTCCACAATCAGCCAGCTCGGCTACATGATGCTGGCGCTGGGCGTATTCGGATATGTGGCCGCGCTCTTCCACCTCATGACGCACGCGTTCTTCAAGGCGCTTCTGTTCCTCGGCAGCGGCTCCGTGAACCATGCGACGAACACGTTCGACATGCGCAAGATGGGCGGCCTTCGCACCGCCATGCCCTTCACGTTCTGGACCTTCGTCATCGGGTCGCTCAGCCTCGCCGGCATCTTCCCGCTGGCGGGATTCTGGTCGAAGGACGAGATCCTTCACGACGCGTGGGACGAGAACCTTGCACTGTGGGCCATCGCCGCATTCGTCGCGTTCCTCACCGCCTTCTATATGTTCCGAGCGGTGTTCCTCACCTTCTTCGGCGAGTACAAGGGTGGCGAACCGGTCGACCACCATGATGAAGAGTCGCACTTCCACGGCGACCCCGCACACCCGCACGAATCGGGGTGGGTGATGCGGCTCCCGCTGATCATCCTTGCGGTGCCAGCGATTGCCGCGGGCTGGGTGAACATGGCCGGTATGACCGACTGGTTCGGCCGCATGGTCGCGGGTGCGCTTCCCGAACCCGAATTGCACGCTGTCAGCTTCGACTGGTGGATCGCCGGCAGCTCCACGGTTATCGCCCTCGCGGGTATTGGCACCGCATGGGCCATCTACTATCGCGGTGTCATCGCTTCGTCGACGCTGCGCGACGCGTTCTATCCGCTGGCGGCCATCTTCGAAAACAAGTACTTCCTCGACCGGCTCTATGAAGACTTCTTCGCGCGGACGGTCCTCCAGCGGTGGTGGAACCGGCTGCTCGAACTCATCGACGTCTACATCGTGGACGGCATCGTGAATGGTGCCGGGACCGTGTCCCGTGGGCTCTCGTCCCGCCTCGGCGTTCTCCAGAACGGGCAGGTGCAGGCCTATGGCCTTGGCCTCGTTGTGGGCGTCGTCATCCTTGTCGCGGCCGTTTTCACGGCCAACCCCCTGTAGGAGGCAGCGGTGGAGCTTTCACTGGTTCTGTTCTTGCCCGCTGCAGCCGGCGTTGTGGCGTTGTTGCTCCCCGCCGCGCAGGAGCAGCTAGCGCGCTGGGTTGCCCTGGCGGGCTCGGGCGCTGCCTTCGTCCTCTCGCTGGTCCTCTTCTTCCGGTTCGACAATGCCGCTGAGGGATACCAGTTCACCGAACGCCACACCTGGGTCAGCGTTGGCGACTTCAACTTGCAGTACTACATCGGCGTTGACGGCCTGAGCATGCCGCTCGTCTTGCTGACGACGTTCCTGACCGTCGCGTCCGTCCTGGTCTCCTTCAACATCACCATGCGGCCGCGGTTGTATTTCGCTTCCCTGCTGGTGCTCGCAACCTCGGTCATCGGCGTCTTTGTTGCGCTCGACTTCCTGCTGTTCTTCCTCATGTGGGAGCTCGAGCTCTTCCCCATGTTCCTGCTCATTGCCATCTGGGGTTCCGGCCGCAAGGAATACGCCGCGACCAAGTTCGTGCTCTACACCATCTTCGGTTCGGCGCTCATGCTCGTGTCCATCCTGGTCCTCGCCTTTGACCAGGGCACTTTCGATATCGAACTGCTGACGCAGGCCGAATTCCAGGACACAATCATCCCGCTCAACCTGGTGTTCCTGCTGCTCATGGCGGGCTTTGCCATCAAGTTGCCCGTCGTGCCCTTCCATACTTGGCTGCCGGACGCGCATACCAACGCGCCGACAGCGGTCTCCGTCATGCTGGCCGGCGTCCTGCTCAAAATGGGCGGTTACGGCATGATCCGCATGGGCGTCGGCATACTGCCGGAGCAGGCGGCGAACTGGGACATCTGGATCGCCGGTCTGGGCGCTTTCAGCGTCCTCTACGGCGCCTTCATCACGCTCAGACAGACTGACGTGAAACGGCTCGTCGCGTATTCATCCGTGAGCCATATGGGCCTCGTCTTGCTCGGCGTGGCCGCGCTGGGGGATACCGGGCTCACAGGAGCCACCTACCAGATGGTCGCCCACGGCCTGATCACGGGGCTCCTGTTCGTCCTCATCGGGCTGATGTACGACCGCACACATACCCGCGAAATATCGCAGCTCGGTGGGCTCGCGCGGCAGATGCCGCTGCTTGCCACCGGCCTCGTCTTTGCCGGCTTTGGCAGCCTCGGTCTCCCGGCCATGGCAGGCTTCATCGCCGAGATCACCGTGTTCATCGGCGCGTTTGAACGCTTCGAATGGTTGACGCTCCTCGCCATCCTCGGTGTCGTTTTGTCGGCCGGCTACGTGCTCTGGATGCTTCAGCGCGTGGTCTTTGGGCCAGTGCGGCATGAATGGGATGAGTTGACGGACCAGCGCGCCTGGTGGGAGCACACGACGGTCGCGGCGCTCGCCGCGGTTATCGTCCTCTTCGGCGTCTTCCCGTCGATCCTCATGGACATGATTAATCCCGCCATGGAGGCGGTCGCAGCGAGGGTGGTCCTGTGAACGCACTCGATGTAGTAGCCCCGCAGCTTGCCCTCCTCGTCACCGCCGGCATCCTCCTCGTCCTCGAGGCAATGCTCCCCGGCAAGCGGCGCTGGCTGCCGTATGTGGCACTTATGGGCCTCGCGGTGTCGGCGGCCTGGACTACCTCGTGGGTGATCCGCGACGACTACCAGACCATCTTCGATGGCACGTTCTCACTCGACCAGTACAGCGTTTTCTTCTACTACGTCTTCGCCGGCATCACGGCGCTCGTGGTCCTGTCGTCCATTGACTGGGTCAATACGGCCGGGCGTGGAAAATCCGAGTATTACGCGCTGCTCCTCGTCTCCACTGCCGGCCTCATGTTCCTGGCTGGCGCCCGCGACCTCATCACCATCTTCGTCGCGCTCGAACTCTCGTCCATCCCACAATACATCCTGGCCGGCTGGGCCAAGGATCGCCGCTCCAGCGAGGCGGGGCTCAAATATCTCATCCTGGGGGCAATATCCTCGGCCATCCTCCTGTATGGCATGACCCTGTTGTTCGGGTTTACCGGGGAAACGGTGCTGCCCGAGATCGGCGCGGCGCTCGCCGCGGACGACGGTGCCAACCGTGCACTCATCGTTGTCGCGATGACCATGATCATCGCCGGCTTCGGGTTCAAGCTCGCCATCGTCCCGTTCCAGATGTGGGTCCCGGATGTCTACCAGGGCGCGCCGACGCCGATCACGGCCTACCTGTCTGTTGGATCGAAGGCCGCCGCCTTTGCCGTCGTTATCCGCGTGTTCTTCGAAGCCTTCGGCGCGGACTTCGTGAGCAACGACTGGGCAAACATCTTCGCCGTCCTCGCTGCAATCACGATGACGCTCGGGAACGTCCTGGCGCTTGTCCAAACGAACATCAAGCGGATGCTCGGGTATTCATCCGTTGCGCAGGCGGGCACGATCCTCATTGGGCTCGCGGCGGTGTCCGCATCCGGTCAGGAGTTTACCCTCGCGGCCAACGCCGTCCTCTTCTTCTTGGCCGCGTATGCATTTACCAACCTGGGTGCGTTCGCCGCGATCATCGCGATTACACACCGTATCGGCTCTGACGAAATCGCCGACTTCGCCGGCATGTGGCGGCGCGCGCCCATCCTCGCGGCTGTGCTGGCATTCTGCCTTGTCTCGCTGACTGGTATCCCCCCGACGGCCGGCTTCTGGGCGAAGCTCTACGTCTTCTACGCTGGCGTCCAGGCCGACCTCGTATGGCTCGTCGTCATTGGCGTGCTCAACACCACCATCTCCGCCTTTTACTACCTGGGTGTTGTCCGGCATATGTTCCTCGGCGAAGCGGAAGAGATGAGCCCCGTGCGTGTTTCGCCCGGCATCGGCGTGTCAGTGGCCGTGACCGCGGCCGGCGTCCTCATCATCGGCGTCTTCCCCGGCCCCGTGCTCGATGCCGCGAACGAAGCTGTACAGGTCTTCGCGGGCGGCTAAGCTGGAAGAGTGACGACGGCCAACTACGACATCAGCGTCGAAGTCGACGTCGACCCGCACGGCGCTGGTGTTGCCTCGCTTGAAAGGCTCGCTGCCGAAGTGATGGTCGGCGAATCCGTCGCCGGCGGGACGGGCCTTACCGTGCTGATCACCAGCGACGACGAGATGCAGCGGCTGAATCTCGCCTTCCTGGGAGTTGACGCGCCAACGGATGTCCTTTCCTTCCCGGACGAAGCCGACTCGGGCGAAGCTGACGACTTCATCGTTGGCGACGACGCCGAGCCATACCTCGGCGACATCGCGATCGGCATTGAAACCTCGATGCGGCAGGCGGAGGAGCACGATCATTCACTCGACGCCGAACTGGCACACCTCCTGGTCCACGGCATCCTCCACCTTTGCGGCTACGACCATGAAACCGGGCCCGAAGACGAAGCCCGGATGCGTGCCCGCGAGGAGCGGTACCTCGGCGACCTGGCCCACGTCCATCCCCCGCACTAACCGCCGATCGAGGGCGCGGGACATCTGTTCTATACTGAAACCCAGCCTTTTGGCCCGAGGTGAAGGTGCTTTACGGCAAGTGGCGTCCACAGGGGTTCGAAGAAGTCGTTGGGCAGGATCACGTCGTTTCCACGATCCGGAATGCGTTGTCATCGGGACAGGTCGCACATGCGTACCTTTTCAGCGGGCCACGTGGAACCGGGAAGACCACAACAGCGCGCATCCTGGCTCGCGCCATCAACTGCGACCGCCTCACGGATGGCGACCCTTGCAATAGCTGCGATACATGCACGGCAGTTCTCCGGGGCGCAGCGCTCGACCTCATCGAAATGGATGCGGCAAGCAATCGCGGCATCGACGATATCCGCGAGCTCCGCGAACGCATCGCCTACGCGCCCAGCGACCTTGGCAAGAAAGTCTACCTCCTCGACGAGGTCCATATGCTCACGCAGGGCGCATGGAACGCCCTGCTGAAGACGCTCGAAGAACCACCGGCGCACGCCTATTTCATCCTCGCGACGACCGAACTCCACGAAGTTCCCGCGACAGTCGTATCGCGCTGCCAGCGCTTCGATTTTCACCGGGTCAAAGCCGACGCGATTACCGGCCGGCTGCGCTTCATCTGCGACCAGGAAGGCTTTGCCATCGACGACTCGGCGCTCGATATCATCGCCCGCCAGGCGAAGGGCGGACTGCGCGACGCCATCACGCTGCTCGAGCAGGTGACGTCGCGATTTGGCGAGCATCCCACCGAAGGCGACGTCCTCGCGGCGCTGGGCCTCTTGCAAGACCACCGGAGCCTCCAGCTCTCCGAAGCGGTTGTCCAGAAGGACCTCCCGACTGCGCTTGACCTCATCCGCGACGTCGCCGACTCCGGTGTTGACCTGGCCCAGTTCACGAAGGCCACGATCGAAGCGCTCCGCGAGAAGATGACCCTGGACGCGCACAACGGAGAGGATGTCCGGCCGCTGGTGCATGCCATATCGGAACTGGCCCGGGCCGACTTCCGGCTCGACCCGGCGAACCCGGTCCCGCTCGAAGTCGCGTGCGCGACGGTCAT
>SKSF01000023.1 GCA_007118095.1 Dehalococcoidia bacterium | reverse complement strand
GGCCTGGCGGGCCTGGCGGCGCGGGGGAGCGGGAAGGGACGGCATGGCAGCGCCATCCGGACTGGTTGCGACGGGGCCTGGCCGGCGCCACGGGGGCCGTTCGTGTACGGGTTCCGGTTCTTCGGTAGCCGCGGCTGGTGCAGGCGACGGTGTCCGGGCCTGTTGACGGCCGCGATTGCCGAAAGGGTTCTGGCGACCACCGTCATCACCGGCCGCGGTCCCAGACGCAGTTGGCGAGGTCCCGCGACGGGGGGGCTGTTGTTGTTTGCGCACCTCGGGCGGGGCGTTCATCCCGTCTTCGCGGGGGTATTTCCCCATTGCCTCCTGTGGGTCGAGGCCGAGGTACTGCGCATAGGATCGGAGAAACCCGCGCGCATAGACTGGCGCCGGGATGACGTCGAGGTCGCCGGCTTCGAGTGCATGCAGGTAGCGGCGCGAGATACGGGTGTCGCGCTCGGCGTCTTCGAGGGTCAACCCGCGGGCCTCGCGGGCTTCCGCAAGCCAATCGCCTAATTCGTTCATTTCGACCTCAGCGTACATTCCAACGTATCATGCGCTGGCCCTACGCGGACGGTCGTCTTCACTGCGTTCTGGCGTTATGTTACCGAGGCGAAGCGGCGTGTGGCGATGGTGCGGCCGCAGCATCGAGCGGTTCGGCCGGGAGGTCGAGGGGAGCCTGCCGGAGTGCGCTCATTATTTGACCGCCAACCTCTTCGCCGGGTTCGACGACGGGGAGGCGCGGCGGGCCGATCTCGATGCCGAACTGGCGCATGGCGTAGCGCACGGAGCTCGGGTTGCCGTTGAGGAAGCAGGCCGAGGTGACGGGCAGCAGGCTGCGGTGGATGGCGGCCGCTTCGTCGACGTTACCGGCGCGGATGGCCTCGTACATCTGGCGCTGGATGGACGCCGTCAGGTGGCCGGTCACACTGATGGCGCCATAGGCGCCGAGGCACCAGAGGGAGAAGTTGTCGGAGTCGTTGCCGCTCCAGATCTTGAATCCGGGGGCACGTGCCATGAGCTCGGCAGCGGCCGTAAGGTCGCCGTTGGCTTCCTTGTCTCCGACGATGTTGGGGATCTCGGAGAGGCGCACGAGGGTGTCGACGGTAATGTTGACGCCGGTGCGGCCCGGTACGTTGTAGACGATGATCGGCAGGGCCGTAGCCTCGGCCATGGCCTTGAAGTGCTGGTAGAGGCCTTCCTGCGGGGGCTTGAGGTAGTAGGGGGCGACGGCGAGGACCATGTCGGCGCCGGCACGTTCTGCCAGGCGGGTGAGCTCAACGGAGTGGTGGGTATCGTTTGTGCCGGCGCCCGCGACGACCGTGATGTTCGGCCCGACTTCCTGTTTGACCTCGTCCCAGATGCGGTACTTCTCATCGTCGGAGAGGAGCGGTGCTTCGCCGGTGGTGCCGGTGACCACCAGGCCCTCGTTGCCGATATCGACGAGGTGGCGGGCGAGGCGGCGCGCGAACGGGTAGTTCACATTACCGTCGGCGGTGTAAGGCGTGACCATGGCGGTCATGAAGCGAGCAAAGTCGACCATCGCGGATTCCCTCGCGCGAGCTTATGGAACCCGAGTGTATCGCGCGGCGGCGTGATGTGCAGCGGCAGGGAAATCAGGCGTGATGTTCGACCCAGCGGCCGCGGAAGAGAAGGAGGTCGCCAGTTTCAACGGAGATGGTGGCGGTGTCGGCCACAATCTCGTTGTGCACGCCGTATGCGCTGAAGGGGAGGGTGTGGCCATGGAGGTCCCAGCGGAGGCCGGAAGTGGTGACACCAGTGCAGTCGCCAATGGCGATGAGCGAAACGACGGTCCCGGGCCGGGCGGAAACGGTCGCCTGCTGTTCGACCAGGGACACTTCGAACTGGTCGTCGACCACCCGGAGGGCGCCAAAGCCGCGGTTCGCGGTGAGGACGGAGAAATTGGCGATGGCGTGGTCGACCCGGCCACCAGTGGCGCAGGTGATGTCGATGCTGGTCGCGCCATGCCGGCGGGCAAAGGCGACGGCCTTTTCAAGGTCCGTCGCGTCGGGGTTGGTGTCCTGCTGGAGGACGCCAGGGGGGAGCGTGGAGTAATCAGCAGCGTCCAGCGAGTCGAGGTCGCCGACGACGGCATCGGGGGTGAGGCCGGCTTCGCGCGCATGGTGGAGCCCCCCGTCGGCGGCGACCAGGTAGCTGGCTGCGGCGGCGAGTTCGTGCAGCAGCGCTTTCGAAACGGGTTCGCCGTGGGCAATGACGAGTGCATGCATTGCTGGTGTAGTTAACGGGTTCGTGGCACTGGAGGGAAGCCGGGTGCTTGCGGGGACGGGCGCGGGAGCCAAGCATGGCTCTATGACACAGGAGTGGTTACGGCTGCGGCCGATGGAAGCCGGAGATGTGGAGACGGTGCGAGCGATCGAACTGGAGGCCCACGGCCCCGGATGGCCGGGCACGAACTTTGCGCGCGAGCTGACAGGCAACCCGGTCGCGCGGTACGTGGTGCTGGAACGGGCGGGCGGTGAGCTGGTGGGATTCGCCGGCTTCTGGATCCAGCTTGACGAGGCGCACGTGGTGAATGTGGCGGTACGGCCAGCTGAGCGGGGGAAGGGATATGGGATGGTGCTGGTGCACGGGCTTGTTGACCTCGCGCGGCGGTACGGGATGGGGGTGGCGACGCTCGAATGCCGGGAGTCGAACGTGACAGCGCGGAACCTGTACGGGCAGTACGGGTTTTACGAGGTGGGGCTGCGGAAGGGGTACTACACGGACAACGGGGAGGCGGCCGTGATCATGACAACCGAGGAGCTTGACAGCGAAGCGTACACCGCGCGCTTCGAACGGCTTGCCGCCAGCCTGGCGGAACGGTTTCCCGGGGTGCAGCCGCGCCTGGCGGAGGACGCGTTAGCCGACCTGCGCGAACCAGCAGGGTGAGCGATCAGTCGTCCCTGTCAACGGCGTTGACGAGCTCCTTGAGCACGGCTTCGCCACGGTCGAGCCGGGCAAGGATGCCCCACGGGCCGTGGATATTGAGTGTCATATTCTCGGCCTGGCCGCGGACGCCAGGCAGCCGCCCACGGATCCCCGCGGCTTCGAAGTACCGGTGAGCTTCGGGCGATTCAGACCCGAAGACGTGTTCGACGATTTCTACTGTGCGGGACTGCCACTTGTCGTAGTCGAAGGGGTTTGGGCCACTTCCACGCAGGCGGCCGATGTAGTCGATCTGCTTCTGGAGCAGAGTCCGGGCGCGTTCCGGGTCGCGAACCTTGGCCATGCTGCGATAATACCGAGCGGCGCGGCAAGGCGAAAACGGCAGCGCGATCAGGCGGAGGAGGCAGCGCCGGGCGGAAGATAGGCGGCGTCGCCCAGGTTCAGCAGCACAGCCTCGACTACTGTGTCCTCGTCAGCTACGCGGTCGCGGACATCGGCAATGAAGGAGGCGACGCGGAGCGTGCCCTCGCTTCGTGCAAACACGGCGGGGTCGTAGACGTCAAGGGTGTCGCTGTGGACGATGCGCCCCTTGCTGTCGCGACAGGTAAGGGCAAGAGCGACGCGCTCGGGCGATGAAAGGTGGCCTGACCGGAGAAGCCTGGTCCGCACCCATGTGGCGAGCGCGGCGGCAACGTCGTCCCCGCCGCGCTCGGTCTTGCGTGGCAACCGCCACGCGCACTCACGGTCACGGTCGACCGAGTGAACCGCGACGAGGCCCGGGAGCGTGGACTTTCGTGCGAGGAACGGTTGAAAGAGCTTCACGCCGGGGATTATCGGCGGCGATACGCGTTCGCCCGGTTACAGGACGGGAGCAATGTGGGTCCAGGCAGTGGTGATGCAAGGAGCAGGGCGGGGCATTTAGACTCGAATCGTGGATAACGACTTTGACAATGACCTCCGCGAGCTGACTGAAACCATCGAAGAACATGACGTTATCGCGCTGCATGTGATGACGGCGGGATGGGTTTTGCTTCTTGATTTCCGGGCCAAGGAGGCGGCCGGGCCGATGGTGCGAGTGGTGCAGCCGGTGACGACGCCAGAGGAGCGATATGAACGGTTGCAGGAGCTGCGGCCGGATTTCGAGGAGCCGGAGAGCATCGCAGTGGTACCGTGGCCGCGTTTCGCGCGCTCGCTGGGAGACAGCGAGTTCTGGACCACGATTGCCGACCGTTTGAACGCCACGGGTGGGGAAGCGGCGGTGGGTGAGGCACGGGCAGAGCTGGCGGCAATGACGCGGCTGGAGGCAGAAAACCAGCAGAATGCGATCCGTGGCGAGGGCTTTCAGACGCTGTGGAGCGCGGAGGATTCGCCGCGATGATCGTTTCGCGGGAGGCGTTCCGCGACCTGGTGCGAGAGGCGGTGGAGCTGCTCCCGACCGAGCTGCGGCGGGAGGTGAAGAACGTGGACCTGGTGATCGAAGACCGGCCAACGCAGGAGGACCTGGAGGTGGCGGGCCTGGAGCCGGGGCATACGCTGCTAGGCCTGTACCACGGGGTACCACTGCCTTTTCGCGGCCACGAAAGTTATAACCTTGTTTTGCCAGATAAGATCAGCATCTACCAGGAACCGATCGAGTCGGTGTGCAGGAACAGAGATGAAATTGTGGAACAGGTGCGCATTACGGTACTGCATGAGCTAGCCCACTACTTTGGAATCGACGACGACCGCTTGCACGAGCTCGGGATGGGCTGAGGCGCGATCGGGGGCTGGATAGTGCTCCTTTCCCAATGCATTGACGGTGCGCGGGGGGCTTCTTAGCGTAAAATCCCACTGTGACACATGCGAAACGAGGCGCATTCCCGAAGGCGCGCAGGGGCGAGGGCGTCGTCGCGGCCCAGGCTTCCGGGTACAGCCTTAGCCAACGATTTGCCTTTGTCGCGGCGCTGCTGATCCTGGGGGCGGCGTCGTTCTACGCGGGCGGCGGACTGCTGACGCGGGCATACCCTGCTGTCTTCCCGGGCGAGAACGCGCCGCTCAGTGGCATGCTAACCAGCCTTCCGGGCCCAACAAAGGTGGAGCAGCCGGGCGCGGATAGCGTTTTCAATCAGCGACGGAACTTCCTGATCGTGGGTGTCGACCGGCGCTCGTATGAGCCGATCGATGGGGAACATCGTACGGACGCGATCATGGTGGCCACTGTTGACCCGGTGACGCATTCGACGCGGCTGCTGAGCTTCCCCCGGGACCTGTATATCGAGCTAACGGGGAAAGATGGCCGGGTCCTGGGGCAGGGGCGTATCAACGAGTCCTGGCCGCTGGGGATTGAACGGCGTGGGGGGCTGGATGGCGCGGCCGCGCAACTTCGCGCCGACATGAAGCACAACTTCGGGATCGATATTCATCACTATGCGGTGCTCGATTTCGAAGGGGTGGAGACGCTTATCGATGCGCTGGGCGGTATCACATTGGACGTGCCCGAGGAGCTGGCGGTCTACGACTGGTACTACAGCGACGAGAGTGGACGGCGGGAGCCGGACTACATCTCGTTTCCGCCGGGCGAGCAGCATATCGACGGGTACGAAGCCGTCGCGTTCGGCCGAAACCGGCAGCCGACGGACCTGGAGCGGGTGAAGCGACAGGCACTGGTCATCGAGACGGCACTGTCAGAGGGAGTTCAGCAAGGGTTCCTGAACAATCCGCTGGAGACGTACAACGCGTTCAACGACGTGGTGTACCACGACGTCTCACGGGGCATGATCCCGGGGTTGGCAGGCCTGATACTTGAATCGCGTGGGGAACTTGAGACGTATTCGATTGCGGACCCGGTGAACGGCATCGATACGGTGACGGATGCTGTGACGGCTGGCGGCGGCCAGGTGCTGGAGTGGAACCGGGAAAACGTCCGGTACTGGTTGGACAAGGTGTTCGGAGGTCCGCGATACGCCGAGTCCGACGTGATGATCCGGAACGCGTATGGCAGCGGGGGCGATGATAAGGTGGATGCGCTGGGCCGGCATTTGCAGACGGCGCAGGGACTCCCGACGGTATACCACGGTCCGGATACCGAGGTGCAGGATTCATCGAGCATCGTTGTCCACCGGGAGGAACATACCGGGATGGCATACGACATCGCCAAGTGGATGGACTTGCCGGAGGACGCCGTCTCGGTGCGGCCAGACGATGACACAGCTGTGGCGGACGTGGTGATCACGATCGGACGCAACTTCGAACGCCCAGACTGAGGCTATTCGACACCAGCAGGCGGTGAGGGTTGGCCGTCGAGGGCGCGGCGGGCAAGCTGTTCGAGTGCGCGATCTTCGAGGGGCGGATTGTGGAGGCCAGCGCGGACGTCGCGGTAGCACCGTTCGACCTGGCGCTTCTTGAGCAGGCTGACGCCTCCGACGACGCGCATGGCGATGTCCACAGCTTCGATACAGGCGTTGAGGGTTTCGACCTTTGCCATGACGACGCGGTCGACGGGGAGGGTGCCATCGGCCTCACGGGATTCCCATGCGCGGGCTGCATCGTAGACGAGCGCCCGGGAGCGGTGGATGAGCAGGTCGATCCTCGCGATGCGCATGCGCACGCCGGGGAGTTCCCGGATTGGGGCGTTGCCAAGCGGGGTCCGGGTCCGGGCGAATTCGACGGCGTATTCGCGGGCGGCGCGGGCGACGCCGATGGTGGTGGCAGCGACGCCAAGGGCGAACCAGGTCTGTCCAGATGCGCCGCGGGGATCGGGCTGGCCATGGGTTCGGCGGACCATGAGGCGGTCGCCGGGAAGACGGACGTTCGTGAGTACAAGGTCGTGACTCCCGGTGGCACGCATACCGAGGCTGTCCCAGGTTTCTTCGACTGTGACGCCCTCGTCGGTGGGACGAACCATGAAGGTGCCGATCTCGGGCCGGTCACTCGTGCTGGAGATGCGGGCGGAGAGGATGATGTATTGGAGGACTGGCGCCATCGTCGTGAAGGTCTTGCGGCCGTTGATGGTCCAGCCGCCTTCGTGGGCGACGGCGAGGGTTTCGGGGATGCCGCCGCCCGCGGGGCTGCCCAGGCCTTCTTCGGTCGCGGCGGTGTTGGAAAGGGCCCCTTCTTCGACAGCGCCGCGGCACATCTCGTCGAACCAGCGGGCGGGGTAGGTGTGGGCTTCGCGTTCGCTGCCGAAGCGGATCTGGTGCATGTTGAGCGCGAGGGCGGTGGAGCCATCGCCGGAGGCTAGCTCTTCCTGCGTCCGTAGAAAGAGGGAGAGCGGGACTTCATAGCCGCCGTGGGACTGTGGGACGGTGAGCTTGAGGAAGCCGGCTTCGCGAAGCTCTTCAAAGTTTTCGAAGGGGAAGCTCCCTTCGCGGTCGTGTTGTTCGGCCCGCCCGGAGAAATCCCTGGCCAGTTCCTGCGCTCGTGCTACCCAATCGATGTCGCCCATGCGCCCAGTCTAGCGAAGGAGCGTGGGAAGCGCGGGCGGCAGTGTGCCGGCCCCGCATAGCGCTAGCCGCGAGTGGCCGGGCTTAGACGGCCAAAGAACGACCGTGCCCGGCCCAGTCCATCGTCGACGAGGCTATAGACGACCGGGAGGACGATAAGGGTGAGAAGGGTGGCAGTGAAGAGACCACCAATGACAACGGTGCCGAGCTCAGCTGCAATAACCGCACCTTCGGTGAAGCCCGCCGCCATGGGGATGAGGGCGAGGATGGTGGTGATGGCGGTCATGAGCACAGGCCGGAGGCGCAGGCGTCCGCCTTCGACCAGTGCGTCGCGGACGGTATAGCCGCTCGCGCGGAGCTGGTTGACGAAGTGGACCAGGACGATGGCGTTGGTAACGACCAGGCCGATGAGCATGAGCATGCCGAACATGCCGGAGATGCCGAGCGGGCGGCCGGTGATGAAGAGCGCGACGATGGCGCCGATGGCTGCAAGTGGCAGCACCGACATGATGATGAGGGGTGTCACCAGCGAGCTGGTCACGAGCACCATGACGACGTAGACGATGAGGACGGCGATGGCCATGGCGATGAGCAGCGCTTCGAAGCCTTCGTCGAGCTGCTGAAGGGCGCCGCCGTATTCGACTTCGACGCCACCGGGGAGGTCGAGTGCGTCGACGCGATCCTGGACGTCCTGGTTAACGCGGCCGGTGTTGGAGGCGGTGATGGTGCCGGTAACGCTGGCCGAGGGACGCTGGTCGAGGCGCATGACCTGGGTGGGCGCATCGCGTTCTTCAACGAGCGCGATGTCGCTCAGCGGCACCGGACGCGGGCCAACAGCGAGGGCGCGCAGCCCGTCAATGTCGCCGATGTATTCAGGGTCAGCACGGACGATGACATCGAGGCGTTCGCCGTTGCCCATGTTCACCTGTGTGGCTGGCTGGCCGACGGTGAGTTCGCTGACCTCCTGGGCGACCTGGGCCGCGGTGAGCCCGGCGCTGCGGGCGAGGGCGGGGTCGACTTCGACGACGGTTTCGGCCTGTATGCCCAGTGCACTGCTTGAAAGGTCCTCGACACCGTCCACTTCCTGGACGGCGGCATACACGTCTTCGGAGGCTTCGCGCACCGACTCGGGGGCCTCGCCGAGCACGTTCAACTGGAGCTGAGACCCGACGTCATCGCCCATGGCGCTGCTGACCGAGATTATGGCGTCTTCGATGGTGTCGAGCTGACGGCGGGCTTCCTCCTGGACGGCATCGAGGTCGGCGGACTGGTCGAGGCGGACGACGATGGTGGCGCCCTGCGTGCCCTGTCCCATGATGGCCCGGCCGAGACTCTGGATGTCGTCGCCGCCGGCACCGATGTTGACGCTGGTCTGGTAGACGTCGACGTCGGGCAGGCCCGAGATGATCTCTTCGGCTTCGAGGGATGCTTCCATGACGCGCTCAGCGCCGCCAGTCCCGGGTGGCGGAGAGACATCGACGATGAACTCCTTTTCGCCAGCCTGTTCGATGAAGGTGACGGGGATAAAGGGCAGGAGGCCAAGGCTCGCGACGAAGAGCAAAGCGGCGACGCCCAGGGAGATAAAGCGGTGACCCAGGGACCAGCGCAGAATCGGGAGGTATGAACGCTGGAGCAACGTGGGGCGATCGCTGGATGCGTTCTCGCCGGAGTGATGCCGGGGCAGGATGAGCTTGATGAGCAACGGCACCACCGTGAAGGCGACGAGGATCGAGGCGAGCAGCGTGAAGGTCACCGTGAGGGCGAACGGCTCGAAGAGGACGCCCACAAAGCCACCGGTGAAGGCAAGGGGCAGGAAGACGCCGATGGTGGTTAATGTTGCGCCCAGGACAGGCATCGAGACCTGGCGCGCGCCGTTGAGGACCGCGTCGTCGAGCTCTTCACCTTCCTGATAGCGCCGGCTGACGTTTTCGAGGACGACGATGGAGTCGTCGACGAGGCGGCCAACGGCAATGGCGATACCACCGACGACGAGAATGTTCAGCGTGAAGCCCTGCTGGAAGAGGGCCAGTATCGCGATGAGGATGGAGAGGGGGATGGCGACACCGGCGACGACGGCTTTTCGGATGCTGACAAGGAAGAGGCCGATGGCCGCGACGACGGCGAGCGCGCCAATGATGGCGTCGCGCGTGAGGCCGGAGATCGAGTCCTCGATGAGTACTGACTGGTCTAGGACGGTTTCGATCTCCACATCGCCGCCGTTTGCTTCTTCGACTTCGGCGGCGATGTCTTTGACGGCGTTGGCGACGTTGACGGTATTGCCTTCCTGCGTTCGGGTGACGGCGATGCCGACACTCGTCAGGCCATTGGTGCGGGAAATGGTGCCGCCCGCTTGTGATTCGACATCGACGGTGGCGATATCGCCCAGGAAGATGGGGTCGCCTTCTTCTGTGGCGCCGACGGCCAATCTTTCGACCTCGTCGACGGAGGTGAGCTCACTCACGACCCGCAGGGACCGGGCGTTTCCGCCAGAGCTGATGGCGCCGGTCGAGACAGAGAGGTTGTTGGCCTGCAATGCGTCGCGCACCTGCGCGGAGGAGACGCCCGCGCCCGCCATCTCGTCGGGGTTAAGGACGACATCGACGTTGCGCGTGGTGCCCCCAATGACGTCGACGGCCTGGACATCGTCGATTGACTGGATCTCGGGGACGAGGCGCTGTTGTGCGATGGCCTCGAGTTCTTCGACCGCCATATCGCCACCGAGACTGAGCTGAATGACGGGGATGGTCTGGTTCACATTGATGCGGGTGACCTGTGGGGACCCGGTAGACCCGGGGAGGGAAACGCCATTGGTGGCGCGGGCAATCTCCTGCTCGGCCTCCTTCATGTCATCGCCGAAATCGAACTGGGCGATAAGGATGGAGACATTCTCGGCGGAGACGGACTGAAGGGATTCGAGACCGTTGATGTTCGCGAGGGAGGCTTCGAGGGGCTCCGTCACCTCGCGTGCGACCTGGTTGGGCCCGGCGCCTTCGTGCGTGGTAATGACGGTGACAATGGGGAAGTCGAGGTCGGGGAGGAGCTCCTGCCGGATGTTGAACGCTGAGTAGAGGCCGCCGATGACCAGTGCGGCGAGGATGAGGAGCGTGATGGACACCTGTTTGAGGGACCATTCGGTGAGACGCGACAAGGGAACCTCCGGGCGGGCTGTCTTCGAAACAGCGCGTAAGCGCACACGCGATTGCCGGGATCGCGGGACGGGGATAGGGTATTGGAACCGGAATTCCTATTCCGCAACGTTACTCGCGACGCAGATTGCGCTCAAGCGGCTATGGTGGCCGACAGCACACAGGAGCTAACGAGACGTATGAGTGAGCCAGCCGGGCTGCGAAGCGATGCGCGAGAGAACCGTGCGCGTGTGTTGCGTGCGGCACGGGAGGTCTTCGGCCAGCGCGGCGTGCAGGCGGAGATGAAGGATATTGCGGAGCGCGCGGGGGTCGGTGTGGGAACGGTTTACCGGAACTTCGCGACGAAGGAAGAGCTGATCGAAGCCGTCATCGCGGAAGTGACCGCGGAGTTTGAGGGGGCGCTGGAGAAGGCGGAAAAGCTGCAGGACTCGCGAGAAGCGCTACACGAGTTGTTCGTGGGGGCGCTGGCAATTGTGGAGCAGAACGGGGAGCTTGTGGCGGCGCTGCTGGAAGCGGGATACCACGAAGCCCCGGAATCGAACCCGACGATGGAACGAGCACGGAGGGTGATGGAGAGCGGTGTTGCCGCGGGGGCGATCCGGGGGGACGTGCCAATCGCTGTGCTGATCGACTTCGTGAATGTGTCGATGCCGCTGGTGTACTGGCACCTGCGGCAGCGATGGGGCCAGGAGGAAGCCGGACGATATTGCGAAGTGATGTTGATGAGCGCGCTGACGGGAGAGCAGTGGCAACCACCGACAGCGTGAGGGTGCTTAACCGCGCGAATGTTATGCGTTGCTATAATCGATAGCGTCTGCGGTGCGACGCCGGAGACCGCGGACGTCGTTGGCCTTCCGAGCACCGAACAGAGGGGGCGCACAAGCGTGGAAGAACCGAAAGCGATTGCCGACCGCATCATGGCGAATGTGGAGCGGGTAATCATCGGCAAGGAACGGGAGCTTCAGCTTGCAGTAACCGCATTGATGTGCGGGGGGCACGTGCTCATTGAGGATGTGCCTGGCGTCGGGAAAACGATGCTCGCCCGGGCGATCGCGGCGTCGACGGGGCTCAGCTTCAAGCGGATCCAGTTCACTCCGGATTTGCTGCCGAGCGATGTGACGGGCGTTTCCATCTACAACCAGAAGAGCGGGGACTTTGAGTTCCGTTCGGGGCCGATCATTGCGCAGATCGTGCTGGCGGACGAGGTGAACCGGGCGACGCCAAAGACGCAGTCGGCCCTGCTGGAGGCGATGGAAGAGAAGCAGGTGACGGTGGAGGGGATGACGCACCGACTTCCCGCACCGTTCCTGGTGATGGCAACGCAGAACCCGATCGAGTACGAGGGGACGTTTCCGCTTCCGGAGGCGCAGCTCGACCGCTTCCTCATTCGTATCCAGCTCGGATACCCGAGCCCCATGGACGAGGTGAGCGTGCTGGACGCCCAGCAGGAGCGTCACCCGGTGGATACGATCGAACAGGTAACCAATGCGGATGAGATCCTGCAGCTCCAGCAGGCGGTCAAAGAGGTCTACGTGGACCCGCTGATCAAGCAATATATCGTGGCGCTGGCAAATGCGACGCGGGAGCACGAGGCTGTGTACCTGGGCGCGAGCCCCCGGGGGTCCCTCGCTTTGTTCCGGACGGCACAGGCGAGGGCACTGATGGAAGGCCGGGATTTCGTGACGCCGGACCACGTGAAAGAACTGGCGTTCGTGACATTCGGCCACCGGGTCATCATGAGCCCTGGCGCGAAGGTGAAGGGGATCACCGCGGCAGACGTGGTAGCGGCGTGTCTGAGCCGCGTGCCCGTGCCCGGGGCACGGGCGAGAGCTTGAGGTAGATTGCATGCGCCGCCTTGTGCGCACCGCGCTCTCTGCGCAGTACCGGACGCTGACGCTGGTGCTGCTTCTGCTGGTAACCGCCGCGGTGGTTGCCTTTGGCACGGGCTTCTGGTTGCTGTTCCGGCTGGTGTATGTGCTTGCGCTGGCACTGCCGGTGAGCTGGGTGATCGCGTGGTACAACACGCGCGGGCTCGAGGTGAGTGTGAACCGGGAGACCTTGCGGGCGCAGGTTGGGCAGCGCGCGAGAGAGATACTCGAAGTGCGCAACCGGGGGATCTTTCCCAAGCTGTGGGTAGAAGTGAACGACCCGTGCGGGGACCTGCCGCAGCAGGCACGCCGGGTCATCGTGGTGCCGGCGCGGGGCAAGCGGAACTGGGTTGCGGAGATCGAGTTGACGAGGCGGGGGCTCTTTGACTGGGGCCCGGTGGAAGTAACGAGCACCGACCCATTCGGCATCTTCCGGCGGACGCGTAACTATGGCGAGGTGCAGCAGTTGCTGGTGTACCCGCCGGTCGTGGATCTGCCGCGCTTCCAGGCGCCGCCAGCTTCGCTGCCGGGCGAAGGGCGGTTCCGGCGGCGGACGCATTTTGTGACGCCAAATGCCTCGGGCATTCGTGAATACGCGCCCGGCGACGCGTTTAACCGGATCCACTGGCCGACGACGGCGCGAACAGGACAACTTGCCGTGAAAACGTTCGAGCTCGACCCATCGAGCGATGTGTGGGTGATCCTGGACCTGGAGCGGCGGGTGCATGCCGGGCAGTTCGAAGAGAGTACAGAGGAGTACGGGGTGCGCGTGGCGGCAAGCATCGCGCGCCACTACATCCTGGCAAACCGTTCGGTAGGGTTCATCACGTTCGGGCAGAAGCTGCAGGTCGTGGAGCCGGAGCGGGGGCAATCGCAACTTACGCGGATCCTGGAGAACCTTGCGGTGGCACAGGCGGCCGGGGATGGGCCGCTGTCGAACCTGCTGAATGAGGAGTCGCGCCGGTTCGGGCGGCACACGACGCTGGTGATCGTGACGCCTTCGACAGATGACCGGTGGCTGGGGGCGATCCAGGCGCTGATGGAGCGTGGCGTGCGTGTGGCCGTGGTGCTCCTGGACCCGAGCAGTTTCGGCGGAAAGAACTCGCCGCTGATGCTGTACGGGGAACTGACAGCGAACAATATTCTGCCGTACGTTGTCCGAAAGGGTGACGATATTGGCCTGGCGCTGAGCGCAAGCGGAGGTGTCGGCGCATGGCAAACATGAGTCCCCGTGCGCCGCAACAGCAGGAGAACGGCACGGGGCAGGCGCAGCAGGAACGGACGCGGGGATTCCGGCTCCTGATGAGCTGGGAAGACTGGGTGACGCTTTTCGCGGCGGCGATCGTGTTCATCAGCCTTGCCGCTTCGGTGCAGGCGGCGGAGCTGGTCCGGAACATGCCGCCGCTGATCCCGACCATGGTCGCGGGCCTGGTGCTGGGGCTGTTCGCGGCACGGATCCGAGGCTCACAACTCGCCGTGCACCTCGGTGGGTTGCTGCTCGGGGCAGGCGTCGTGGTACTGGCCGTGCAGAGCTATGCGGAAGGGGCATCGCTCCCCGAGCGCATCTCGAACGCCTGGGTGCGGATGGAAGAGTGGTTTCACATTGTCCGCGTCGGCGACATCAGTAACGACAACCTGCCGTTTGTGGCGCTGGTGCACGCGATAGCGTTCGCCGTGGCCTACGTGGGGACGTGGGCGATCTACCGCTGGCACAACGCGTGGATCGGCGTGTTGCCAGTAGGGGCTTTGCTGCTGGTGAACATCAGCGTGATGGAGGGGCAGCCGAGCACGTGGTTTGTGTTCTTCCTGTTCGGCGCGCTTGTGCTTGTAGCGCGGATGAACCTGCAGAAGCTGCAGACGCGCTGGCGGCGCGAGGGTGTGGAGTACCCGGAGTTCATGAGCCTGAGCGTGGCGCAGCTGACCGTCGTATTGGCGGCGGGACTGATGATCGTGGCCTGGATGGTGCCGCTGGGGACGCAGGCGCGGGCCGTGGAACAGACGGTGAACTTCGCGACGCAGCCGTTTGGGAACTACACCGACCACTTCGTGCGCATCTTCCACAACCTGAACATCCGCGGTGGCGGAGAGTTCTATACATACGGGGACACACTGCCCGTGAGCGGCAACATCAACCTGGGGTCGAAGGATCTGTATGAGGTTGATGGGGGGATGATCGATGACCTGGAGCGGATGGAGCTCCTGCGGGCGGCCAGTTATGACGAGTACACCGGTGTCGGCTGGCGCGCCACGGACCGGGAGGAAGTCCGCTCGGATGGCGGCCAGGTCCACGGGAGCGACCCGGAGGACTATCACGCACGGGACGTTTCAACCCTCCATGTGACGGTCCTGGATAGTGACAGCGTCGTGCTGTTCCACGGCACGCCCGTTGGGACAAACCTGGAAACCATCGTGGAGACGGCGGCGCATTCGCCGGGAGACGTTGAGATGGTCCGGCCGCGGCGCGGGCTGGGTTCGGGCGATGGGTACAACGCGGTTGGCGCGGTGAGCCGCGCTTCCAGCGATCAATTGCGAGAGGCCGAGAGTGACTACCCTGACTGGATCGCCGAACGGTACCTGCAATTGCCGAATGCGCTTCCCGAGAGCGTCATTTCGACGGCTGTGAACGCACGGGGCAACGCCGATAACCCGTACGACATTGCGGTTGCGATCGAGGAGTATTTCCGGGCGATGCCCTTCGACCTCGAGGCGCCGGCGGCGCCGCCGGGTGAGGATACGGTTGAATACCTGATAACCGAGCTGGGCGGGGGGCACTTCCTTTACCACGCGACAGGGATGGCCGTGATGCTACGGACGCAGGGTGTCCCGGCCCGGCTAACGATCGGCTATGCGCTCGACCCGGAGCTGGTTGAGGGCGAGGCGCCACACACAGTTTCACGCGAGGACAGCTACGCATGGGTGGAGGTGTACTTCCCGCAGTATGGCTGGGTGAACTTCAATCCGACGGGGGACAGGCCGGGTATCGGTGAGACGGACCTTTCGGGCCTCGAAGACGACAGCTTCCCCGTGGGCGATATCGACCCGGCGGCGCTGGAGGGGCTTTTCGGTCCCGAGGGCCCGGTTGAAAACCTGCCGCCGGAGCTGGAAGAGCCGTTGCAGGAGGACCCGGTGAAAGGCCCGAGTGGCTTCCCGTGGTGGATCGCGTGGACGTTCGGCGGTGTGGTGTTCGCGCTGGGGGCTGTGGCGTCCGCGGGATACATCAGCTGGAACTGGAGCGTGCGTGGCCTGCCTCCGCGTGTGCAGGCGTGGGCGAAGACACAACGGCTGAGCAAGTGGGCCGGGCTCGCCTGGCACGATGACGAAACGCCAACCGAGTGGTCGCGGCGGATGGGACGGTCGCTCGAGCACGAGGATGCAGCCCGTGTCCTGGCGAGGGCGTACGAGGAAGCGCGTTACGGCCGCCCCGAACAGCAGCGAGTGGATGATTCGGAAGCGCTGGGGGCCTACCGCGAGCTACGCGGGGCGCTGGTGCGCACCATCTTCGCGCGTCGGCAGAGAAAGCGCCGTGGCGAATAACAGCGTGCCGGTCGCAGTTGTCGCCGGGACGGAGCTCGGGTTTGCGGGTGTCGCGCTGGGCGACACAGGTATCGAACGGGCCACGCTCTTCCACCGCACGGCCGACGCAGCATGCGGCGAGCTCCGGGCATTCGGGGCCATCGACGGCGACCATCCCCGCGCCGAGGAAGTGATCGACCTGCTCCGGCGGTACGCGCACGGCGAGTCCACGGCGCTCGCGTCGTTCCCGGTCGACCTGCACAAGGGAACAGACCAGCAACGGCGGGTGTGGCTGGCATTGCGGGACATCCCGGCGGGCGAGACGCGGAGCTACGGATGGCTGGCCGAGCGCGTGGGACTGGGCCGGGGAGGGGCCCGGGCGGTCGGGACGATCAATGGCGAAAACCCGGTACCGTTGTGGTTGCCGTGCCACCGCGTGATCGCGAGCGATGGGACGCTCGGAGGCTTTGCCGGCGGGCTCGCACAGAAGACGCGATTGCTGGAGCTTGAAGGCGCGTTGCCGCGCCGAATGCTGTAACCGGCGAAGCCCTTGAGACGTGACTCGCCACGCGATAGGCTTCCCCCCTTCATGGAACAAGCGAATGACGGCAGTATCATCCGGACAGAGCGCCTCGTGCTGCGACCACACCGCTTCGAGGACCTCGACGATGTTTTGGCTTATGCGACAGACGAAACGTGGTCGCGTTACTTGCCGGTACCGCAGCCATACACGCGCGACGATGGTGTCCAATTTCTTGCGAGCTGTGTGCTCACGGATTGGGACGTGAACCCGCGCTGGGCGATGGAACACGACGGCCGGTGCAGTGGTGGGATCAATCTGCGACTGGCCGGGGATAACGTGGCGGAGATTGGCTATTCGCTGGCGCCGTGGCTGTGGGGACAGGGGGTGACGGCAGAGGCGGTCGCGGGTGTGCTGGACTGGGCGTTTCCGAACCTAGACCTGGTTCGGGTGATGGCGACGGTTGACCCGGAGAACCGGCAGAGCTGGCGGGTGATGGAGAAGCTGGGGATGACGCGAGAGGGGCATCTGCGCAGCGCGCGCACGGTGCGCGGGCAGCGGCGGGACGATTACGTTTACGGATTGCTGCGCACGGAGTGGGAGACGCAGAGGCAGACCCGGCAGGGGTAGCCTGGCCACGCTGCCGTTGCGTGGCCAGGCCGCCGCTGGTGATGCAGAGTTCCCGCGCTACTGGTCTTTCCAGGCCTTCATGAGGTGGGTGTATGGGAACCAGGCGTGGGGCCGGTAGTTCTGGACGATGGGGTTCCAGAAATAGCTCCGGGTGTCGGTGCTGAAGTAGACCTCGTACTGTTCTTCGCCGACAAGCTGTTCGATCTCGCGGATCGTTTCGAGGCGCTCGTCGAAGTCGAACTGGGCACGCTGGCGCGCGAGGAGCTCTTCGAGGTCGGGATTATCGACATAGCTCAGGTTGATGCGGGCTCGCTCGCCGTCGGCGAACGAGAGCCTCTCGGTGAGGTAGTCGAGGTGGTAGGAGACGGCACGCGGGCTGTGGCCCATGCCTTCGTAGTCTCCCTGGTAGGTAGTGGAGATGTATTCGGAGTACGGCGCTTCCTGCTGTTCAATATCGAATCCAACTTCGCGCAGCGTAGCCATCGACAGGGTTGCCGTGTCGACGTATGCCTGCTGGTAGATGGCGGCGTCGGCATGACTCCAGGTGGTTTCGATATTCTCGCCTTCGCCGATGGCGGCATCGAGGAGAGCGCGCGCCTCCGCGGGATCGTACTCCCAGTACCGTGAAATCTCGCCCAGGTCTTCAACGGGAGTGGCAAACTCGTACCCGACAAACACGACCTGGTCGGGCTCGCCTTCACCGGCGGTAACCGCTTCGCGGATCGCTTCGCGGTTAATGCCCATGCTGAGCGCCTGCCGGACACGCTTATCGTTGAACGGCGGCTGGTCGGTCCGCATGTAGATATAGCCGCCAATGCCCTGCTGCTCATCGAAACCGGCATCTGGACGCTGTTCCCGGATCCGATCGCGTTCTTCGGCGAGGTGAATCCACGTGAGGTCGACATCGCCGCTGACGAATTGCTCGAGGCGCTGTGTCTGGTCGGTCACGATGAAGACGGTGGTCTCATCGAGGTACGGATAGGGTTCTTCGAAGAAGTCGGGGTTTCGCCTCCAGTGGAGGTTGTTATCGGGATCGAAAGACTCGTGGATAAAGGGGCCGCTGCCAACCATGCGGTTGACGACGTCATCCGTCTCGGCGTGCTCCTGGGGGACGATATAGGAAGCGAGATTGCCCCCTGCAACCTGTACGGTGTCGGCGTAGGGCTCACGTGTATTGATGCGTACCGTGCGGTCATCCGGGGTTTCGACACTGTCGACAAACGCCCAGAGCGAGCGGTGGACGGAGTCTTCGTCGTCTTTGTAGCGGCGTATGGCGTAGGCGACGTCTTCGGACGTGAGTTCCCGTCCGTTGGTGGGTTCGACGTCATGGAAACGAATGCCGTCCCGGAGCGTGAAAACCCAGGTGAGTTCGTCCGGGGACTCCGGCATGGATTCGGCGAGGTCTGGTTCCATGGTGAAGTCGGTGGGTTCGACTTCGGGGACGCCAGCAGCAAAGCGGACCAGGCGACTGTAGCTGACGCCGTTGACGTAGGCGTTAACGAAGCTGGTCTGAGTATAGGGGTCGAGGCTCGGGGGAGAGCTCGAGATCAGCCAGGAGAGGCTTCCACCGTGTTGTGGCTCGCCCGAGGGTGTGGGCTGTTCCTGCGGAGCGTCGTCGTCTTCGCCGTTGGGCTGGACGTCTGCGTCGTCGTCATTTCCGCAGCCGACGAGAGCGTAGCCCGAGGCGCCAACGCCGACCCCGGCAGCTCCGCGGAGGGCGGTGCGGCGGGAGAAACGCTTCCGCATCCAGTAGTTCGTGTGTTCGTTCATGTTCATTCCCTCCGGTTACAGGCGTCGAGGCCTGGAAAACCCACTGTGGTTAGCCGGTCCCGCGGAGGCGCGGATCGAGGATGTCGCGCAACGCGTCGCCGAAGATGTTGAAGCTGAGGACGGCGAGGCTGATGGCAGCTCCGGGCATGACGGCGGTCCACCAGTGGCTGTGCCAGAACTGGCGTGTGTCCTGGAGCATGCGCCCCCAGCTGGGTTGTTCGTCGGAGCCGACGCCAAGGGCGAGGAAGCTGAGCGCGGCCTCAGCCAGGATGGCATTGCCGATCTGGATGCTCGCGATAACAATGATTGGCGCCACAACGTTTGGGAGCACATGGCGGACGATGATGCGGATGGAGCCGTTGCCTACGGCCTGTGCGGCTTCGATGTACTGCAAGGTGCGAATGGAGAAGACGGCGCTGCGGACGACACGGGCGGGGGTTGGTGTGATGATCAGGCCGATGGCGACACTTACCGAGACTACCGAGGGTTCCCAGATGGTGAGCACGAAGATAGCAAGGACAAGCGGCGGGATGCCGAGGATGACGTCCATGAAGCGTGCAACGACCATGTCGACCCAGCCGCTGAAGTAGCCGCTGATCAGGCCAAGCACGGTGCCTGCGATGGTCCCAATGGCGACCGAGGCGAATCCGATCCCGATGGTGATGCGGCTTCCGTAGACGATCCGGCTATACATGTCGCGAAAGAGGTTGTCGGTGCCGAGGAAGTAGTCACGGGAGGGCGACGTGAGCCGTTCGGTCCCGACATCGGCCGGCCCGTGAGTCGCAAGGAACTCGGCAAAGACAGCGACGGCAACGAGCAGGATGCAGACGAGCCCTGCTATTGCGCCGATGGGCTTAGCGCGGACGGTCCGCCCGAACGTCCGGAGCTTGCTCCGGGGTCGCGCAAGTGTGGGCATCGCCGTCCCGGTCTGCAGTCTGCCTGTCTCGGCCATTAGCTATACCTGATACGCGGGTCGAGCCACGCGTAACTGATGTCGACGATGAGGTTGATTGTGACGAGCACGACCGCGAATAGGAGGACGAGGCCCTGGACGGTTGGGTAGTCCTTCGAGAGCACCGCGGTAAGCAAGAGCCGGCCAAGTCCGGGGACATTGAAGATGGTCTCGATGATGACGGTCCCACCGAACAGCACGCCGAACTGGAGGGCGAACAGGGTGATGACGGGTATCAGCGCGTTTCGCAGCGCGTGCGTGCCGACAACGGACCACTCGTGCAGGCCCTTCGCCCGGGCTGTGCGCACGTAATCCTGGCGAAGGACTTCGAGCATGGAGGACCGGGTGATGCGGGCGATGCTCGCGCTCAGGGCGAGGCCAAGCGCGAACGCAGGCAAGTAGAGCTGCTCAAGATTCCGCAGCGGGTCGTCCCAGATGTTCACGTAGCCAAGCGGGGGAATGTAGTTGAACCAGGAGCTGAGCAGCACGATCAGCATCGCGCCAAGCCAAAAGTTGGGAATGCTGAGCCAGCCAATGGTGAGGATGCGCAGGAAGTAGTCCGCGAAGCGATCCTGGCGCGCAGCGGAATAGACACCGATGGGGAGGGCCAGTGCGAGCGCGAACCCGGTGGACATGAGGGTGAGCTGAACCGTCGGTGGGACGCGGCGGCCGATGTCGTTCAGGACATCGGTACGCTGGGTGAGACTGCGGCCGAAATCACCCTGCATGATGCCACCCATCCACGTGAGGTACTGCCTCGGGGCGGGTTCGTCGAGTCCGAGTTCACGTTCGATGGCGGCGCATTGTGCCGGCTCGACCCGGTCTCCCGCGATAATGGCGCAGACATCGCCGGGGATGACGCGAACGCCTGCGAAGACGATCACGCTGATGAACACAAGCACCAGGACCGAGGTAAGGAGACGCTTGATTATGTACTGCGTCACTGGGATGGATGCCCCCCGATGCGATCAGCTCAGTCTATCATGCCCATCGGCCGGGCGATTGATTCGCGGCAGTGTGGGGTAACTCAGTGCGTGCGTCAAGGACGCACCGGTAAGGGCGCTTCATTCCACGCACAGGCGTTCCGCGCGGTCAACCGACGCGACTGTACCGGTGATGCCTGGGGCGGGGTTAGACGTTGAAGAGGATGTTCATGACATCGCCGTCCTGGACGATGTAGTTCTTTCCTTCGGTGCGGACGAGGCCGCGCTTCTTCGCCTCGGCTTCGGAGCCGGCTTCGATAAGGTCGTCGAACTTGACCACTTCGGCGCGGATGAAGCCGCGCTGGAGATCGCTGTGGATTTTCCCGGCGGCTTCAGGGGCGGTGGCTCCGGCGTTGACGGTCCAGGCGCGGCATTCATCGGGGCCGGCTGTGAGGAAGCTGATGAGGCCGAGGAGCGCATAACTGGCCCGGATTGCGCCGGCCATGCCGCTTTCGGTGACGCCGACGGACTGGCGGAACTCTTCGGCTTCTTCGTCGCTCAGGTCGTTGAGCTCCATTTCGAATTTGCCGGAGAAGACGGCAACGTCGCGGCCGGGGGCCGCATACCGCTCGCGCAGCTTAGATTCAAGCTCGGTCCGGCGGGTCAGGTCGTCTTCGCCCACATTGAAGACGAGGAGCATCGGGCGCGCGGTGAGGAACTGGGAGCCTTCAAGGAGCTTCCATTCGTCAGCCGAGATTTCCTGGGCGCGGATGGGGACATCGGACTCGAGCTGCTC
>SKSF01000069.1 GCA_007118095.1 Dehalococcoidia bacterium | reverse complement strand
GCGCGAGTTCGAAGCTGGCGCCCAGGTAGTCGCGGATCCCTTCTTTTGTCCCCCAGGCATGCGGCGGCGGGGGAGCGGGGTCCGGCGGTGGCGGCGCGTAGGGAGCCGCCAGCGCCCGCATTGCCATGGCATTGCTCTCGGGTGTCCACGCCACGATGACGAGGCGGCCGCCAGGGCGCACAACCCGGGCGAGCTCGTTCCCGGCGCTGACGGGGTCGGCCGCGAACATGACGCCGTAGGTGGAGATCACCGCATCGAAGCTCGCGTCTTCGAAGGGGAGCGCTTCCGCATCGCCGACGTGATAGTCGATGGCGTTTGGCGTCCCGGTGTGCTTGCGGGCGGCGTCCAGGAGCCCGTCGGCAATGTCCACGGCGGTCACCGAGGCACCACGGAGCGCAACCTCGCGTGCGGCGCGCCCGGTCCCGGTGGCAACGTCGAGGATGCGTTCGCCCGGCTGCGGGGCGAGGCGTTCGACACCATGCAAGATGCCTGCGCCGACACCCTGGCTGATGATTTCGTAGGCGTCACCGCCGCTTCCCCAGAGCCTGGCCGCTTTCTCGTTGGATGTTTTGACTGCTGTCATGTGTCAACCTCCCTGCTCTTATACACGGGATGGAATCATCCCGTGGCGCGCAAAATAGAGGAAGCGTGCCAGCGATGGCATCGAGCGATGAGGCCATCTTTTCGAGTGGGTGTGGCCGGAACAGGCCACGAAGCCTGCTCCTTTGAGGGGCACGACGACTGCGGCGGGAACGGGCGGAGGTAAACGGAACATCATGGCCAGGTGAGAGCCGGGGTTTCCATCGGCATGGACACGGGTGGACCCGCGGGCGACGGATTGTGTCCGCACCGCCTGCGGGTCACCGACTGGCGCGTATCAGCGCCGCTGGCCGATCGTCACCAGGTATTCGAACGGGATCGAGAGCCCGACGCCCGTCCGGAACTGGTCGCACCACTCCGAAAAGCTCCGCGCCAGTTCGCCGCGCTGCATCTCATCGAGCGAGTCGGCGACCATCTTGACGGGACCAAAGCCAGCGACGAAGGCGCGCCAGGCTGTAGCGCCATCGGCCTGGCGAAAATCGAAGGCTCCGTACTCGTAGGAGAGCTCGAAATGACTGCCAAGGTAATCGCGCGTGCCTTCTTCGGTCCCCCACGCGTGCGGGGGCGGGGGCGCCGGCTCTGGTGGCGGAGGTGCGAACGGAGCGGTGAGCTGGCGCATCGCTCCTGCGTTGCTCTCGGGTGTCCATGCAAGGACAACCAGTCGCCCACCGGGGCGGAGGACCCGCGCAAGCTCCCCGGCCGCCACAAAGGGTTCAGCGCTGAAGATCACCCCAAACGACGAAAGCACTCTATCGAAGCTACTGTCCTCGAACGGCAACACCTCGGCATCCGCGAGGCGATAGTCGATCGGATTCTGCGATGGACCCGAAAGTTCGCGAGCCCCATCGAGGAGTTCTTCCGAGATATCAACGGCCACCACCGATGCGCCGCGGACAGCAACCTCGCGGGCTGCTCGCCCAGTCCCGGTACCGACATCCAGGATGCGCTCGCCAGGTTGCGGGGCAAGGCGCTCAACGCCATGAAGGATTGCGGGGCCAATAGCCTGGCTGATGATCTCGTACTCGCGGCCTCCACTCCCCCATAGCCTGGCTGTCTTCTCGTTGGATGTTTTGACTGCTGTCATATGTGAACCTAACCTCCCTGCTCTTGTACCCGGGATGGAATCATCCCGTGCCCCGCAAGATAGGGAAGGCGTGCGAGCGACGGCATCGAGTGATGCGGCCATCTTCTTCGGATGGGTGTGGCCTGAACAGGCCAAGACCCGGTCAGATCCATCCGCGGCTGGCTGCGTACGCCACGGCTGCCGCCCGTGTATGCACTTCACAGCGAGCCAGGATGTTGGCGATATGACGGTGGACCGTGTGTTCACTTATCACGAGGCGTTCGGCAATTTCGCGATCGTTCATGCCGAGCGATACCAGCCGGAGAATGTCGGCCTGGCGTCCCGTGAGGATTGGTGACCCCGTGGCGTCGGGATGCGCGTTGGACGCCGTGTCCGCGCGCTGGAGCACGGCAGCGCCGCGCCATTCGCGAGCATCCGCACCGAGCGCATCGAGCGTCTCCCGTGCACGGTCGAGCTCGCCCTGGGCGCGGCTCTGGCGGCCAAGCGAGAGCAAGAGATCGGCGAGCTCGACCCGCGCCAGCGCGGCTTCATATGGGGCGCCGCATTGTTCGAACAGGTCGACCGCGTCTTCGAGCGCGACCTGTGCCTTGCCGGTGTCGGAGATGGCGGCTGCGATGACTCCCCGCGATAGCGACACGGACCCGCGCAAGTGGAAGGTGCCCACTGTTTCGGCGATGGCCTCGAGTTCGGTGAGTGATTCTACCGCGTCGTCAAAATCGCCAGACCGGGCGGCGATGCGGATAAGCAGCTCAAGGCCGGGCGCGCGCTGGAGGCGGTTCCCGGGGGGGATATGGCGCAAATACCGTTCCGCCAGTTCGCGTGCATCCTGGAGGCTGCCATCATCGAAGGCCATCCCGGCGAGCTCGAGGATTGCGAGGGGATGGCTCCCGGCCTCCCGGAGCAGGCTGGCCGCTTCGGCAGTCCGCCCCTGGCGCCGCCAGAGGCCGGCCAGGCGGATGGATGCTTCGACCGAGCGCGGCCGCCAGCTTGCTTCAAAGCTGGCGACGGCCTCCGCCAGTATGCTTTCGGCCTCCTCCCATGCACCGCGGACGGTGAGAACAGCACCATAGTGCGCGCGACAGATCGCCTGGGAGCCCACATGGCCGAGGCGGTCGGCGGCTTCGCGCATCATCTCGCACCATTCGGCCGCGCGACCAAAATCCCTGGCGCGCTCGCACGCGAAGATGAGGAAGCAAAAGACGGCGAGCCCCCACATTTCCTGCCTGAGCTCGCCGCCAAAGGCAGCGGCAGCCGCCTCGTCGAGGAGTAGCATGCCCTCGGAGATGCTGCCCTGCTCGACCAGGGCAAGCCCCTCAATGGCGATCGCGAGGACGGCGATATCGGTATCACCGCACTCGCGGGCGACGGCAAGCGCCTCCTGCGCACAGACCTGGACGCGATGCGGATCGTCACCCTCGTAGATCCCGGCCCAACATTCGAGGATGGGGAGCCAGCCGTGTTCGGGGCCGATCTGCTGGTCTTCGAGGAGCCGCCGCGCGCGCTGACGCCATCCCCGCGCGATGGCATTTTCGCCCCGGTAGTCTTCGTGGTCCTTGCCGAGCCACATGGCCATGCGCGCGGCGGAGACGTCATCGCCCTGCTGGCGGTAGTGGCGGAATGCAGCCTGGCGCGCGCTAATAGCCAGGTCGCCATCATCGAGGGCCTGTGCCGCCCAGCCCAGGCCTTCGTAGGCCTCGGCCCTGCCCCCGTCTTCGATGGCGCGCTCAAACGCGTGGCGTGCGGCCGTCGCGTCGGCCTGCTCAAGTGCCGCGTACCCGGCCGCCAGTGATTCCTGTGAACTGCTCATTGCTCCCCGTCCGCGCTCCAGCCAAATTGTATTCGACACGGGAAGGGCTCGCGGCGTTCGCGGGCGGGCAGCCTGTACGCGGACAAAAAATAAGAGGGTGGGCAGCGCCGCCAGGCCGCTGCCGACCACCCTCCAGGAGAGTGTGCAGGGGGCGCAATGCAGACCTCCTTGCACAGAACCATTATGTCATGCCTTTGGGCATGTGTATGTCCGCCAGCGCGGTTGCGTAAAGGTTACGTCAGCCGTGCCACGATAGTGGCACAAAACGGCGCCGGGGAAATCCCCGGCGCCGCGTTTCATCTCGAGCCGGCACCAGTCCTACCGGGTAGCGGCTGGCTCGGCCTGTTTCGTCTCGAGATGGAAGCCTTCGTAGCCGTTGGCGACGACTTCGTCGCATTTTTCGCGATAGATGCCGACGCCGGCAGGATACGGCATGAACACTCGAGGCTTGCCGGGGATGTTCGCACCCAGGTACCAGGAGTCGGCGAGGGTGAACATCGTCTGGTCTGCCACTTCGTTGACGTGCTCGACCCATTCCTTCTCGGCATCCGGGTCGGCTTCCATGGCCTGGTAGCCGTTCTTCTCCATGTGGTCGATGGCATCGGAGATCCATTCGACGTGCTGTTCGATGGAGACGGGCATGTTGCTGAGCACCGATGGGCTCCCGGGGCCGGTGATCATGAACATGTTCGGGAAACCAGCGTTGGCTACGCCGAGGTAGGTCTTCGGCCCCTCGGACCACTTCTCCCTGAGCGGGTAGCCCTGGCGGCCGCGAATGTCAATGCGGTCGAAAGCGCCAGTCATGGCGTCGAAGCCGGTCGCGAACACGATGATGTCGAGCTCGTATTCTTCGCCCCCGGTGCGGACGCCCTTCGGGGTGATCTCCTCGATGGGGTCGTGGCGAATGTCAACGAGCGTGACGTTGTCGCGGTTGTAGGTCTCGTAGTAGTTGGTGTCGATGAGCGGCCGCTTGGAGGCGAAGGGGTGGTCGACCGGGAGGAGCTTTTCGGCCGTGTCGGGGTCCTTCACGATCTCGCGGATCTTTTCGCGGATGAACTCGCTGGCCGTGTCGTTGGCGCGCCGGTCCGCGGCGACGTCCCAGAAGGACCCGAAGAGGAAGCCGTGGCCGCCTTCCTTCCAGAGTTCTTCGTAAATCTGCTGGCGTTCTTCAGGCGTGGCGTCGAGCGCGGATCGTTCGACCGGGTCAATGGGCTGGCCGCCCTGGGACCAGCGGGCTTTGTCCCAGATCTCGTCGTAGCGGCTCTTGATCTCGTCGAGGAAGGCCTTGTCGACGGTCTCGTGGCGCGCGGGGACGGTGTACTGAGGGGTGCGCTGGAAGACATAGAGATGGCCGGCCTGTTCGGCGATGACCGGGATGGCCTGGATGCCGCTGGAGCCGGTTCCGATGACGCCGACGCGCTTGCCCTCGAAGTCGACGCCGTCGTGGGGCCAGCTCCCGGTGTGGTACCAGTCGCCCTGGTAGGTCTCGAGGCCTTTGATATTTGGCACCTGCCCGGCGGACAGGCAGCCAATGCCCGTAATGAAATACTTCGCGCTGATGCGGTCGCCGTTGTCGGTTTCGACGAGCCAGCGGTTGGTGTTTTCGTCGAAGTGGGCGGCGGTGACCTTCGTATTGAACTGGATGTCCTTGCGGAGGTCATGCCGGTCGGCGACGTGGTTGAGATAGCGAAGAATCTCGGGCTGTTCAGGGTATTTGCCGCTCCACTCCCATTCCTGGAGGAGCTCCTTGTCGAAGGAGAAGCAATAGATGTAGGAGGGGGAGTCACAGCGTGCACCGGGGTACCGGTTCCAGTACCAGGTGCCGCCGACGTTATCGCCGGTTTCGAATGCGCGGACCGACATGCCGAGCATGTCGCGGAGCCGCTTCACCATGTAGAGGCCGGCGAAGCCGGCGCCTAGGACTACCGCGTCGAGTTCCTTCGTGGTTGCAGGTGCTGTCATGTATCACTCCTTGCCGGGGGCGAGAGTTCGCCCCATGTGTGCCGTTCGCCGGGTTCAGGCGGACGGGACCGCCGTCTTGTTTTTTTCGTGGTGTGCGATGCAGGCCTTCGTGGCCTTGACGATGTACTGGAAGGCGCGTTCGCTGCCAGGGAGCATGAGCAGCGTGAAGAAGCCATGCATCTGACCTTCAATGCGGCGGAGGTCAACATCGACCCCTGCTTCCTTGAGCCGGGCGGCATAGGCCTCGCCTTCGTCGCGGAGCACGTCGTGCTCGGCGGTGATGACAAGTGCGGGCGGCAAACCGGAAAGGTCGCCGGCCCGGAGCGGCGAGGCGTCGGGTTCTGCCCGTCGGGCCGTGTCGGGCAGGTAATGGTCCCAGAACCACTCCATAGCTTCCTTTGTGAGGAGCGTCTGGTTCTCGGGCTCGGTGTAGGAGGCCCGGGTGAAGTCCGCGTCGGTCACGGGGTAGACGAGGAGCTGCTGTGCGATGCGCGGGCCATTTCGGTCCCGGGCGCGGAGGGCCATCACCGCGGACAGGTTTCCGCCAGCACTGTCCCCTGCGACAAAGAGCGGTGCATCGCTGGCGCCGGCGAGATCGGCGCGCCGAGCGTCAATCCATTCGAGCGCCGCGTAGGAATCATCGACCGCTACGGGGTAGCGGTGTTCCGGGGCAAGGCGATAGTCGACCAGGACAACCGTGCAGGACGTCCGCTCGGCGAGTTTCTTGCCGAGCGTGTCGAACTCGTCGATGGTGCCGATCACCCAGCCGCCACCGTGGTAATAGACGAGGATTCCGCGCGGCGGTTGTGGCGGGACGAGGACGCGGACGGGAACCTCCCCCTCTTCGACCGGGACCTGGTGGTCTTCGACCCTGCTCATTGTTGGTGCGGGCCCGGCGAGCTCCGCCAGCATTGCACTGAGGCCGCGGGCCTCTTCGGGGGTCATTTCGTTGAGTGGTTTGCCCCCGCTCTCGGCCATCTGGCCGAGGAGTGCCTGTGTGGCCATATCAAGCGCCATAGCTTCCTCCATATATTGCCCCGCCGGCCGGCGGGGCTGTGCGGCCTTGTGCCGCGACACTTCACACGGTGCGAAGCTTACGCTCAGGGTAAACGGCATGCATAGCTGCCATCGATAACGATCCTTTACTGCGGCCAAACAGTTGCCAGCAATTCGCGCGGATAGACGGTGCGCCACGCCCGAAGCGGCAGGGAGCAGCGATACCCGGTGCTGTCCCGTTGCCCGCATGTTATGCGGAACAGGCCAAGATCGCCGGGTAGCGGCCAGTAACGTCCGAAAAGGGGGTCGAGATGCCATCCAAGAAAGGCGACAAGTACGAGCGCCAGTATGAGCACATCAAGGAGAGTCAAAAGGACCGGGGTGTCGCGGAGGAGCGCGCGAAGGAGATTGCTGGCCGGACGGTAAACGAGCAGCGGCGCAAGGAAGGGCAGACACGGAACGCACGCACAACCGGGACCGGCAATCCGAACCAGCCGCTCGAAGAGCGCTCGCGGGACGAGGTGTACAACCGGGCGAAAGAGCTGAACGTGCCCGGCCGCAGCTCAATGACGAAGGCGCAGCTGGTGGAGGAAGTCCGCAAGCGGACGTAGGAGGTCAGGAGACCTCAACAGCCTCCGCCGGCGCTTCTTCCGCTTCGTCCCCGGCT
>SKSF01000214.1 GCA_007118095.1 Dehalococcoidia bacterium | reverse complement strand
TGCAGCCTCTACGGTGCGAGCACGAGCGATGTGCCACTCGGCGAAGAAGCGGCGTTTAACCCGGTGACGGCATACGGGCGTTCGAAGGTGGACGCGGAGCATGGATTGGCAGAGCTGGCCGACGGGGATTTCACACCCGTCTACCTGCGGAACGCGACAGCATACGGGCTATCCCCGCGCCTGCGTGGTGACCTCGTGGTGCAAGACCTGGTGGCTTCGGCGCTGTTCACCGGGAAGATCGAGATACTCAGCGACGGGAGCCCGTGGCGTCCGCTGGTGCACGTGGAAGACATCGCCCGCGCGTTTGTTGCGGTGCTCGAAGCACCCGCGGAGGGCGTGCATAACCGTGCGTTTAACGTGGGGCGGAGCGAAGAAAACTTCACCATCGCGCAGGTCGCGGAGATGGTACGCGAAGGGATCCCGGGGAGCGAAATCCACTACGCCCCCGGCGGTGGCCCGGACGCCCGGAGCTATCGCGTGAATTTCGACACCCTTCCACGCGTGGTGCCGGGCTTCCGGCCGGAGTGGACTGTGCGGAAGGGCATCACGCAACTTGCCGAGGCCTACCGGGCGCACGGGCTCGGGCTCGAAGACCTGCGGGGCGAGCGCTTCACGCGGCTTGCACGACTGCAGCGATTGCTCGACAGCGGCGAGGTCGATGCGTCACTCCGATGGGCAGGCGAGCCCCTGGCCACCATGGGGACCTGATCATTCGGGACAAGAGGAAAGCCGAATAAAAAGGAGCCGGATATGATCACCGACGCCCGGGGCAGGTCGGCCCGAGTGGAATGCGACGTCGCGATAGCGGGTGCCGGGCCAGCGGGCATCAGCCTTGCGCTGGAATTGTCGCGGCAGGGACTCAGCGTTGCCCTCCTGGAGAGCGGGGGGCGGGACATGGACCCGGCATACGCTCCGCTGACTGCCGGGGAAAGTACCGGGTACCCGTATCACCGGCTCACATCGGCGCGGAACCGGAGCTTCGGGGGCACCACTCACCTGTGGCCCCACGAAACAGGATGGCGCGCCCGCCCGCTGGACGAGATTGATTTCGATACCCGGGCGGATATCGCGGATACGGGGTGGCCCTTTGGCCGGGAGGAGCTGTGGCCCTACTACGAGCGGGCGATGAAAACCGGTGGCGTGGTGGCCCCCTCGCGGCACGTCGGCGAGTGGCGCCAAGACGGAGCGTTTCCCGCGCTGCCCGACACTGCTGATCGCTTTCGGACCGTGTCTTACCAATGGGCGCCGCCCGACAGCTTCACCCGGCACTGGTACACAATCGCCGAATCGCCAGCGATCGAGCTGTACCTACACGCGACTGTCACCGACATCGTTTGTGACGGGCCAGCGGACCAGATTGCAGGGCTTCGCGTCAGCACTCTCCAGGGCAATTCGTTCGATGTACGCGCGCAGATGTATGTCCTGGCGGCCGGCGGGATCGAGAACGCACGAATGTTGCTCGCTTCCCGGCAAAGACACAGACAGGGCATCGGCAACGAGTACGACAACGTGGGGCGGTACTTCATGGAGCATCCCATCTGGGACGCTGCATACATTGTGCCGCGCGACCCGGCATGGGTGACCGAGGCCGCCGCATACTCGAGCGCGGAAGCGAACGGCATCGCTATCGATCGGTGGCTGTCGCTGGACGAAGATGTGATGCGTTCCGAAGGAGTGCTCGGGTGCGCGTTCCGGTTTTTGCCGGAACCAGAGCCCAGGCTGACCCGTGGCGCGATCGCCGCCCGGGAAGTCGTATGGACGCGGCTGCGGGCGCCGGGCCGGGCGCCGGAAACGATGGGACAGGTCTCAGCACTTGTGCGATCCCCAGGCGATGTACTGCGTAACGGATGGTGGCGGGCACGGGGCCGTCCAAAGGAGTCGCTGCGGATCAAGGTCGAGACGCAAACGGAACAGGCCCCGAACCGGGGTTCGCGCGTGGCGCTCGGCCGGAAGAAGGATGCCTTCGGGCTCCCGGTCGCCTCGCTCCACTGGGAGATGCAAGACCTCGACTATCACACCCTGCGCCGGTCGGTGGGATTGCTTGGCGAGCATGTAAAGCGAACCAGCATCGGAACGTTCGTTTCGCTGGTTGAGCCGCAGGGGCCGCACAGTACACCCTGGGGCGGCAACCACCAGATGGGCACAACGCGGATGAGCCAGGACCCTGCGAAGGGCGTAGTCGACCCGGACGGCCGGGTGCATAGCATGGACAACCTTTATGTCGCGGGGAGCTCGACGTTCCCGACCGGGGGCGCTTCGACCCCCACGTTGACGCTGGTTGCACTGTCACTGCGGCTGGCAGACCACCTGTCGGAGCGGCTGGGAACGGCGCCAGAGGCATCTGGAGAACCAAGCACACCATCGGCCGCCGCTGCTTCTCCATAGCAGCGGCGAGCCTCATGTGCCTACACAGCGACTGATCTGCCGGTCTCGTCCACGGTACTCCCGGCTCCGTGCGGGGCGGCGAGGTGTGCGCCGAGCCGGTCCGCCAGCGCAACCATCGTGAGGGTGGGATTTGCCCATCCTCCCGTCGGGAACACCGAGGTACCGGCGACGAACAGGTTTTCGAGGCTGTGGACGCGGCAGTCACTGTCGACGACCCCATGGCGGGGGTCGCGGCTCATCCGTGTCGTGCCCAGATGGTGGTACTGGCCATCGGGGGCGAACCCGGGCGCAGGCTCGTCGACGAGCACTTCGACATCTGCGAGGCCGGCATCGCGGATGGCCTCGGCCAGGATCTGGGTTGAGCGGACGATGGACCGGCGATCCTGGTCAGTGATCTGCCAGTGGAGCCGGGCGCGGGGGGCACCGAGGTGGTCGAGCGAACGTGAAAGGGCAACCCGAGACCGCTGGTTCGGCACCTGCTCGGCGAAGATCTGCATCTCGAGGACATCGTGCGGCGCCTTAACCGGACGGGCGCGCTGGACCGCATACCGTGCGACGTCGCCGACCCCGGCCAGTGCCTGTGCCACTAGATGGGCATCGAACCATCTCCTGGGGACGAAACGGTGACCACGGCGTATCCGGGTTACAGCCCGGACGCCGGGCGAGAGGCGGCGCGCCGAGACGGGGGTGAGCATGAACGCAGCAGCGAGCAATTCCTGATCGCGCCGCCGCTCTTCGTCGATCACAATGCGGCGATCCATGCCAGGCGGTGGATTTGGCGACTGGCGCCGGTACCGACTGAGGGCCTCGAGTTTGGCCGGATCGTGCGGCCGTACTGCACCGACGCGCATCACGCAGTGTTCCATGAAGTTGCGACCGACCTGGTCGTGTTCGTTACCAACGCCTCGACCGCCACCGGCCATGAGCATGGTGCGGGCGTTGTCGATGCCGCCGAGCGCAAGGACGAAATGAGACGCGGTCACGCGGAAGCGCCGGTTGTCGCTAACGGCCATTTCGAAGCTTGAGACGCGGCCCCGCGCGCCCTGGTAGATTTCCACGAGCGTGGCACCAAGGAGGAGCTGAATGTTCTCGTCCGCGACAAGATCGTCGTGTGTGCGCACGAAGCTATCCGGCTGTGCGAACGGTAGCCCGGCAGTGCGAAACGGGCCCCGCACCTGTGCGAGCGGTGGCGCCGCAGGTTCATCGCCGATCCCACCCACGGCCGGCAGGGGGTCGAGCCCGATTGCCTCCTGGGCACGATCCAAGTGCGGGCGCAGCTCTGCGAAATCGACGGGCCACCCGCTCCCGGGGACCCAGGCATGCGGCCGGAAGTCGTCCTCATCCAGCGGACGGGCTCGCCATCCCTGGTGAGGTGCCCAGAGGTGGGAGCTACCGCCATATGCACGTGCGCGGGCCTCCTCTAGCGGGTAATAGGGAAGGCCCGTGCTCGTCCCCGCCACGAACGTGGCCGCCGAACCGCGTGGCTCTTCGCCACCACTATCCAGGAGGATGACCCTGATCCCTGCGCTGGCAAGGCGCCGGGCGATGGTGATGCCTGCCGGTCCTGCGCCAGCAATACAGACGTCGGCTTCAAGTGTGTCGCCATTCGCTATGGTTCCCGGGTCGACAAGCATGCGGGTCTCCTTCCGCGACGTCCGGGCCGGACGGCTGACGAAGCCTGCCGCCGGCCCAGCGCGCCTAGTACATGACGTAGATGAAGGGGGAGATGTCGGCGGTTTCTTCTTCGCCGAGGCGGAGCTGGCCGGCGATCTCGATGAATTCGTCCGCGAGACGCGCGAGCTCGGGCAAGTCCTGCTCGAGCCACATGCGCCGAAGGTCATCCACGAGGTCGTGGGTTTCGACGGTGACAAATTCGGGCGTCCCGGGGTCGTAATTGACGTACCAGGAGTCCGCGTTATCGGGCCCGAGGGGAAAGAGCTGGCCGCGGCGTTCGCGGATCTCATAGGCAACGGGGCCGCGAAGGCGTTCGAAGAAGCAGAGGAGATGGTCTTCTTCAGTCGAGTTCATATGTCTTTCTCCATGACCCGTCGTCGGGGAATTCGGGCTGTTCGTCTTTCCACAGAAGGCTGTCTTCGAGCACGAGAAGGTCCAGGCCTGTGCGCATGAAGCAGCGGTACGCGTCATCCGGCGAACAGACGATCGGTTCGCCGCGAACGTTGAACGACGTATTCACGATTACCGGGCAGCCTGTCCGCCGCTCAAAGGCCTGGATGACCGCGTGATAGTCGGGATGTTCCCGGGGGCCGACCGTCTGGAGCCGGGCAGAGTAGTCAATGTGGGTGACAGCGGGGATATCGCTGCGGGGCTGACGCACGAGACTGAGCATGTCGTCGTCGCCATGGTCAAAGGCGCCCGTTTCCATCGAAAGGCGGCGCTCTTCGCGGACGGGCGCGACCAGGAGCATGTACGGGCTTTCGACTCCGCAATCGATGTCGAAGTAATCGGCTGTTCGTTCGGCGAGGACCGAGGGGGCGAACGGCCGGAAGGACTCGCGGAACTTGATCTTCAGGTTCATGGCAACCTGGGTTTCAGCCTGGCGAGGGTCGCCGAGGATAGACCGTGCGCCGAGTGCGCGGGGGCCGAATTCCATGCGGCCTGCAAAGTAGCCAACGGTCTTCCCCTGCTCGATGGCGGCGGCAATAGCGTCGGCACGTTCGTCACGAGCGGTGATGCGGTGCCGGGGCGCCTGGTAGCGGTCGAGGACGGCGTCGATCTCGGCTTCGGAGTACCGGGGGCCGAGGTAGCTGCCGTGCTGGCTATCGCGGCCGTCGGAACGAACGCATCTCGGAACACCGAAGTGGCGATACGAGGCGAGGAGGGCAGCGCCGAGCGCGCCACCAGCGTCCCCGGCGGCTGGTTGTATCCAGACGCGGTCGAAGATGCCTTCGCGCTGGAGTTTTCCGTTTGCGACGCAGTTGAGCGCAACGCCGCCGGCAAGGCACAGGTCTGTGGCGCCAGTTATCTCTCGCGCGTGGCGTGCAAGCGCCAGGACCGCTTCTTCCGTGACCACCTGAATCGAGGCAGCGATGTCCATTTCGCGGCGAGTGATGCGCGATTCAGGTTCGCGGGGCGGACCATCGAAGAGCGCGGCGAAGCGGTCGTTCGTCATGCGTTCGCTGTCGAGGTAGCCAAGAAATTCCGTGTGGAGCCGGTAGGAGCCATCGGGGCGAATGCTGATGAGGTTTTCGCGGATGGTGTCGGCGTAGCGCGGCGTACCGTAGGGCGCGAGGCCCATGAGCTTGTACTCGCCCGAGTTCACTTTGAATCCGCAGAAGTAGGTGAACGCACTGTAGAGGAGCCCCAGCGAATGGGGATACTGGATTTCCTTGAGTGGCGTGATGCGGTCGCCTTCGCCCAGGTTGATGCTGGTCGTCGCCCACTCACCGACGCCGTCCATGGTGAGAATGGCCGCACGCTCGAAGGGGGAGGGATAGAAGGTGGATGCAGCGTGGGAGAGGTGGTGCCGCGTGAAGAGGACCGGGACATCGGTCTTGAAGTAGTCACGAATGAAATCAGCAGCGAAGAGCTTGATGCCAAGCACGGAGGGGGCCGCGTGCATCCATTGTTCGAGCCCGCGTGGCGCCACACTCAGCAGCGACTGCAAGACGCGGTCGAAGGTGAGCAGAGGGTTGTCGTAGAAGACGACGGCATCGAGTTCGTCGGCTTCGATAAAGGCTTCTTCGAGGCAATAGTTGATGGCACCGCGTGGGAAGCGGGGGTCGTGCTTCTTCCGCGAGAACCGTTCTTCCTGCGCGGCGGCGATGATCTCGCCATCCCGCACGAGTGCGGCCGCCGAGTCGTGGTAGAAGGCCGAGATGCCCAGGACGTTGGTGGTCATGCTGTCAGCTCCTCCCGTGCCGCCGTCATTTGCGCACGGATTGCCGGTTCGAGGGCTTCCGCCAGCGCCTGGTGTCCGGCGATGGTCGGGTGAACGTCGTTTTCAAAGCGGAACGCGCGGCGCTCTTCCTTCGCGTAGCCAAGGAGCGCGGGCAAGGGGTCGTGGACTGCGACGGCGGGCAGCCGGTGCAGTTCGGCGAAACGCGCCTGGTAGCCAGCGGGAGAGGCGACTTCTTCGACGTGCTGGTGGAGGGGGATGGGGAACAGCAGTACGGGCACCGGCGATTCGGCAATCCATGCTTCGAAGATGGCACGCAGAAGGCGCCAGGCCGGGTCATCGGCCGATGCATACTGGGGCGCGGGATCGCGCCGGGAAAGCCGGCGGGCGAGCACGGTGGCCCGCGGACCCATCCTGTAAACGAGCTCGCGGAGGCGACGCTGTTCGCGGCGGCCGGCGGGGTAGACAAACTCCTCGCCGGGAATCGCGTCCGGAGCGAGTGACTCCTGTGGCACGGGGATATGGCGCGGATGAAGCGTGCCGCGCTCGTCCACCTCGAAATAGGGACGGGGAAACAGGCGGTAGCCATCGCCATTGGAGGTGGCGAACTTCATGTAGCGCGCAACGATGCGTGCGATGTTCTCGATGGGAGACGCGATGATGAGCAGGTCATGCTCGATGTCGCGGGCGAACTCCTGGTATGCCAGGTATTGCTGGTCCTGGCCGGTCCCAGAGATGCCGAAGTTGTAGATTTCGAGGCCGGGAATCCGTTGTTCGAGGACGTCGCCGAAGCGCTTGCGGTTGCTTACTCCGTCGCCGGCGATAAACGAATCGCCGAAGAGGAGGGCACGGAAGACGCCGGGCTGGCGCTGCTTTT
>SKSF01000209.1 GCA_007118095.1 Dehalococcoidia bacterium | reverse complement strand
GCGCGCCACGTCCGCGAGTTGACGTCGGCGCCGGGAAGCGGTGGCGGATTCCGATAGGCCAGCACACGTGCGAGGTCGAGCCCGTCCAGCTCGGCCGGGTCCGTTTCGAGCCACGGGCGTTGCGGTTCTTCGTTTTCTCCTGGCTCGTAGGGGATCCATTCGGCTATGCGATGGTCCTCCTCAGGGCCGAAACCGACCAGGAAATCGACCTCGAAAGGTTGCGCCACTTCCTCGGCCACGAAGGCGCCAATACTGCGCCCATCAACACGGCGGATCACTTCGCCGACGAGGAAGCCGAAGGTGTTGGTGTGATAGCCGAAGGCGCTGCCGGGTTCCCACCAGGGTTCTTGTGCGGCAAGGGCAGCGGTCATGGTATCCCAGCTCAAGAGGTTTGCACCGGGGGGCAGTGGCTCCCTGATGGCGGGCAATCCTGCCTGGTGGCTGAGCAGCTGGCGTACCGGGATGTCCGCTTTCCCCGCCTGCCCGAACTCTGGCCAGTACTGCGCGACGGGAGCACCGAGCTCGACCTGTCCTCGCTCGACCAGTTGAAGCAGACAGGTTGCTGATACGGCCTTCCCCAGCGACCAGACATTTACCAGGGTGTCGCGTTGCCACCGGCGCTCCCGGTTCCTATCCATCCAGCCGCCCCAGAGGTCCACCAGTGGTTCTCCGAACCGGGTCACTGCTATGGCAGCACCGACGTCATCCCGCTCCGCGAGATTACGTTCGAACTCGTCGCGAACACGAGCGAACCGCGGGTCACAGTAGCCTTCGGTCATCGGCCATACCCTCGGGCAGCATCGTACGGGATTTGCTTTCTCATGCGGAGGGTTTGCCCTCGCATGAGGGCGTGCGAACGAGGCGCCGGGTGTGACGATGGTTCACGTCACCCTGTTCTTGCTCTCCAACAGCCGGCACGAGGCCTATCTCCTCGAAAAGTGCTTCCATCTCCATCCGCATCCGGGTGAACTGTTGGACAATGTGCAGCAATAGCATCCGGTTGAGGTCGTCGGGGACCGATGCACGACGCGGGGTAGACCCGTCGAGTGCCGCGAGAGCATGAGTATTGTCTGATGCCGCTTTGTCCGTAAAGACCGGTTCGAGCAGCAGATTCACGGTCTCCATCGAGCTCCGTATTTCCCCTATGCGTCTCCAGTCGAATGCGGAGCGATCCCGTGCCGGCGCATCACCGGGAGGGTCTGTCTCGCGGCGGCTCCCCGTCAGCATGTCGTGGACCGTCTCATGCACGACACCTTCATAGAGGCCAAGCGCTCAGACCGTGGGTCGGGAAAGACCCCGTGCCGAGGGCCCCAAGCAGCCCAGCGAAGGCCAGCGACTCCTGCCCGGTTAGCCTCCGCCTCTCCGACTGCAGCCAGGGCACAACGAGCATCTCCGACGAGATGACGAAAGCGTCGCTCTTCTTGTCCCCCGTGAGCTGTCCGTCAAGGAGACTCTCCATCCCCTCAGCGCCTAGATGAACCGAACGCCTTCGTGCCCGGATTTGATATCCGGGCGTTGTTGCGTTTTTGGGGGTACCCTGGCCGGGGGCAGTCGCTGCCTGTTTGCGGCGGCGATGGCCGCGGCCCCATCGCCCGGGGATCACATGCCGATGAGGTCGGCCTTATCCGTGATTCGGCGCATCACACGAGCGGACGCAGCGTCGACCATGACGCCATCCACCGCGACGGCGCCGAGGCCCTTCGCCTCGGCTTCCGCGTACGCCGTGATCATCTTGCGGGCACGCTCCACCTGGCGCGTTGTCGGCGAGAACGCCTCGTTGGCAATGTCCACCTGACCCGGGTGGATGGCCCACTTGCCACTGAAGCCCAGCACGCTCGCGCGGGTGCATTCCCTGCGGTACCCGTCGGCATCTCGAAAATCGGCGAAGGGGCCATCGACCGCCTCGATCCCGGCAGCCCGCGCCGCGATGACGACCTTGTTCCGCGCGTAATGCCAGACATCGCCCGGATAGTCGTCCGTCACGCCGCCAACCGCGTCCATGCGGACGCCTTGTGATGCCGAGTAATCGCCGGGGCCGAAGATCAGGGCTTCCAGGCGGGGCGTCGAGCAGGCGATCTCCTCGGCGTTGACCATGGCCTCGACTTCTTCGATGAGCACTTCGAGTGCAATGTGCCGGTCGCGGCCGTGCTTCCGCTCGATCTGCGAAAGGAGCGTGTCCACCCAACGCACGTCCTCTGCTTTTTTCACCTTGGGGATGATGACCAGGTCGAGCACTTCGCCCGCTTCCTCGACGATGTGGATGACGTCTTCATACGCCCACTGGCTTTCCAGGTCGTTGATGCGGATGGCCCGTGTCTTCGTGCCCCAGTCGAGCGTCGTCAGCGCGGTAACCACTTTTGTGCGGGCCTGGACCTTCTCGGCAGGTGCGACCGAGTCTTCGAGGTCGAGGAAGACGAAGTCGGCGTTGCTTGCCGCCGCCTTTTCCATCATCGCTTCGTTGCTGCCGGGGGTAGAGAGTTCGGACCGTCGCAGGCGCATGGGGGCTCCTTTGTGCTATTTGATCACGCCGCTCTCCCGGAGCGCGGCAAGCTGCGTGGGCGTGTATCCCAGTCGGGCCAGGGTGTCGCTGGTGTGCTCGCCGAGGAGGGGAGCCCGTGTCCGGATGCCCGGGGAGGTGGTTGTCATCTTGAGCGGTGTCCCGGCGACGTACACGTCGCGGTTGCTGCCCGGCTGGGGGATATGAACCAGCATCTCCCGCCGGGCTGTATGCGGGTCGACGACAATGTCTTCGATGGTGTTGACAGGGCCGCAGGGCACCAGCGGCGCGAGTTCGGCCACGACCTCGGCCTTGGTACGGTCCGTCGTCCAGGCGGTCACGGCTTCGCGGATGGCGGCGCAGTGAGCGACGCGGTCCAGGTTCGTCTCGAAGCGCGGGTCTTCGACCATGTCGAAGCGGCCCATGAGTTCGCACAGCAGCCGCCAGTGATGGTCACCTGGCGCCGCGATCGTGACCCAGCCGTCTTTGGTTGGGAACGCGTCGAAGGGGCAAATCTGCGGGTTCCCGGTACCCTGTGGCGTTGCGACCTCGCCGTTGTACGAATACTGGTAGACGCTGCGTTCGCACAGGGCGAGCACGGCATCGTACATCGAGACGTCGATAAACTGCCCTTCGCCGGTGCGCTCAGCGTGGCGCAGGGCGGAGACGATGCCGACTGTGGAGAACAGGGCGGGCACGATGTCGCCGGCAGGCGCGCCAGCGTTGATCGGCGGTCCGCCGACCGGGCCCGTGATGGCCGTCAGCCCGCCCATGGCCTGTGCGACGACGTCGTAGGCGGGCCAGTCGCGATAGGGGCTTTCCGGCAGTTCGTGGTTGCCGGTGCGGTTGTCGCCAAATCCGCGGATCGCGGCGTAGACGAGGGCCGGGTACTGATCGTGCAGGCGTTCGTACGAGAAACCGAGCCGGTCCATGACGCCAGCGCGGAAGTTCTCCACCAGCACGTCGGCAGTCGCGATGAGTTGTTCGAGCGCCTCGCGCGCTTCCTCCTGGCGCAGGTCCAGGCAGATGCTCCGCTTGTTCCGGTTGACACTGTTGAAGTAGCCGCCGAAGTGGCGCTCGCTGTCGTCCGGGGGGTAGGGCCCCATGCGGCGGGAGCCATCGCCCTCCGGGGACTCGACTTTGAGCACATCGGCGCCGAGATCGGCGAGCACCATCGTGCAGTAGGGCCCGGCCAGCGCATGCGTGAGGTCGACTACCGTCACCCCGCCAAGGGGACCGGAAGGTTGCGCCGCCGTCATCGCTCACCCCAGTGCGAGCGGCGCTTCACGAGGACACGGCGCTCACCTTCGAATACGAGCTTGCCGTCCTGGTTATAGCCTTGATGGAGGAAGCTCACGACGCCCGCGTCGGGCCGATCCGCGTCCGCAACATCCAGCACCTTCGAATAGGCATACAGCGTGTCGCCGTGAAATACCGGCGTCCGCAGGCGCACCTGGTCCAGCGCAAGTTCGGCCAGCGCCTGTTCGCCGGTGTCCTGCATCGCGAGACCGATGACCATGGCGATGGTCACGCCGCCAAAGACAATCCGCTGCCCCTGTGGCGAGCGCGACATTATGTCTTCGTTGAAGTGACCTTGCGCCGTGTTCATCACCATGTTGCAGATGAGGACGCCGTCCATTTCAGTGACGGTCTTGCCGCGCGCGTGCTCGTAAACCGCCCCGGGCTGGAAGTCTTCGAAGTAGTTGTCCGAGCCGGTAAGAGCGAACAGCTCGCCTGGCATCAGCGATCCTCCAGGAGCCGGTCGGAGATGATGCGGAGCTGGATTTCCGATGTCCCTTCGAAGATCTTGGTCAACCGTGCGTCGCGCCAGTAGCGCTCGAGCGGGAGGTCGGTGGTGTAGCCATAGCCGCCGTGGATCTGGAGGCCTTCGCTTGTGACGCGCTCGGCCATTTCGCTGGCGAACCACTTGGCCATCGCGGCTTCCCGGTCGCAGCGCCGCTGGCTGTCGGCTTCGTCCGCGACGAAGTAGGTGAGCTGGCGCGCGGCTTCGATCTCCGCGGCCATCTCGGCAATCTTGAAGCGGATGGCCTGGAAGTCGGCGATGGGCCGGCCGAACTGGACACGTTGCTTCGCGTACTCCATGGAATCTTCGAGGGCGCCGCGGGCAAGACCGATGGCCCGGGCGGCGGTGTGGACACGCGCAACCTCAAGGCCAGAGGCGGCCCCATAGAATCCACGGCCTTCCTCACCCAGCAGCTCGGCGCGCGTCCCGTCGAAGTGCAGTTCCCACGTCTTCCAGCCGTGATAGCCGATCTTGTTGACCGGCGTACCGGAGCAGCCCTCCGGGAGTGAGCCGCGTTCCTTTGGGATGAAGAAGTTCGAGATCCCGCGGTGGCGCGTCTTTGGGTCCGTGATCGGCTCGGAGCGCGCGAGGACTGTCAGGTAGTCGGCCCCATCTGCGAACGTGCACCACATCTTTGAGCCGTACAGGCGCCACTCGTCACCGTCCCGCTCGGCGCGGCAACTGACGCTGCCAAGGTCGGACCCCGCGTCGGATTCGGAGAGGGCGACCGCGCCCAGGAACTCTCCCCGTGCCATTCGCGGGAGGTATTCCTTGCGCTGTTCTTCGTTGAAGCCGCCGAACAGCCCGTTGCCACGCGCGATGATGCTGGCCACGCTCATCCATGCGCGCGCCAGCTCTTCTGTGACCAGCGTGTATTCGAACGCGCCGAGTCCAAGCCCGCCATATTCTTCCGGGATGCGGATGCCGAAGTAGCCCAGTTCGCCCATCTGCTCGCGCAGCTCCATGGGGATGTCGCCTTTGACGTGGTCCAGCTCGTTCGCGACGGGGAACACTTCCTTCATCGCAAACTCGCGGGCATTCTGCTGGATCATGCGGCGTTCTTCGGTGAAATAGCCGCTCATGTGCCTTCTCTCCTGCGCGCGACAAGGTTTGTGCGGCGAAACTGGATGACGCGCGTCCCATCCTGCCGGAAGCCTTCGGTGTGCCAGGTGACGATGCCAGATTCCGGGCGGCTGTCCGACTCCCGCTTGTCGACAACCGTACTGCGCGCCGTCAGCGTGTCTCCCGGATGCACCGGGGATTCGAAACTGAGGTCGTCGACGCCCAGGAAGAGCCCGCCGGCCTCGCTCAGGTCCTCGACAGACAGGCCGAAGACGGTGACGAAGACCAGTGTGGGGTTCACGACGAGCCCGTCGTGGCCGTGCTCGCGGGCAAATTCTGCGTTGAAATAGAGCGGGTTGTAGCTGAGCGTGAGCGACGAGAAGAGACTGTTGTCGCCTTCGTTCACGGTGCGGCCCCAGTGGTGCTCGAACACCTGGCCAGGCTCGAAATCCTCGTACTGGTGGCCCTTCGGCCAGCGGACGGCAGCCTCGCGGAGGTCTTCGCTCATGTGCGCGCCCCAACGGGGGCCGGGACGGAGCGCCCCAGCAGTTCGCCAACCGACGGTTGCGATTCCAGGCTCGACACCACCGACAGCAGATCGTCCGCGCCCCTGGCCCCCAGAACCGGGGTGGCGAGACTGCGGAACTTTGCCACGAGGCGCTCCCATTGCCGATCGAGGTCGGTCTCGGGAATGGCCAGGTTCACCCATTCGGTGAGCTGCGCGCCGTTGGCCAGGGCAATTTCCACGCGCGTCCCTCCCACCGCGTCTTCGCCAGGCTCGACGTGGACGCGGTCTCGCACGGCGACCAGGTCAGGCCGGTGCACCACCTCGTCGGTGAAGGCGGCCTCGCCCAGGTCACCATCGACCAGCGCCATGGCTGCGGTGAAACGCATGGAGAACTTGCCTTCGAGCGCGGTCGCCGGCTCCTGGATGTTGCACATGGTCATGTTGTGCGCGGGCACCGTGAGGCTGATCCGCTCGACGTCGGCCGGTTGAAGCCCGTGCGCGTCGCGGAGGCGCAGCACACCCTCGATGAGCTCGTGTGTGCCGTAACAGGCAGCGTGGTACTTGAAGAGCACCGTCCGTATGGCGAAGGACTCGCCAAGGCCGTCCAGCGCGGCAGCCGGGTTGAACGTGCCGGTTTGCGTTGCGCCAAAACCCTGGGGCGTTTCGAGCACGGCGGGGTTGCTGGTGAAGCCGCGCGCCGCCAGGGTCGCCGCGAGCAGTCCGTTGGCCGCCGCCTTCCCGGCGTGGAAAGGCTTGGTCATCGTCCCGAACATCGACTTCAGCCCGGCTGCCTGGGCACCGGCGATGCCCATCGCGTGGAGCCATTGCTCTTCGTCGAGGCCGAGCAGGTGTGCGCAGGCAGCCGCCGCACCGAAGGTGCCGAGTGTGCCCGTCGCGTGCCATCCAGTGCGGTAGTGCCCGGGCAACACGAGCGCGCCAACCCGGCACTCCATCTCGAAGCCGGCCACGAAGGCAGCAATCACGTCCCGCGCCGGGCTCCCGCGCCATTCCGCCAGCGCCAGTAAGGCCGGAGCGACCGGCACCGTTGGATGGCCGCTCATCATCCAGGCGACATCGTCGAAATCGAGCGCGTGGGATGCGGCGCCGTTTACCAGCGCCGCTTGCTGCGTATTTACGCGGTGGCCGCTGCCAACGAGGGTGGCCTGCGGGTTGCCACCCTGCTCTGCGAGCTCATCGCGCAACATGTGCGTGAGCGGCTCGTTATGCCCGGCGAGGGTGACGCCCATCCAGTCGAGCAGGCAGTGCTTCGCCAGGAAGACCACATCCGGTGGTAAGTCCTCATACCGGGTGTCGCGCACGGCTCGCACGAGGGTGCGGGTCAGATCCCTGGCTTGCGGTGAATCGACCGATTGCTGCGCCATTGTCTCCACCTCTACCGCGGCCGCGCCGCAGGCTATGCGGATGGAGTCTACTACTCCGTCGCGCGCCCGTGCAGCGCCCGGAGGGGCGGAACCGCCGGGTGGCCACCGTGCGGTGGGGATGGAATACGCGGAGGTTCCAGGGTGAGTTCGGCCGTTACGCTGTGAGATGCACCCGCAGGGGCCGCCGCCCGAAACCGACCACCCCGCCATGAAGCGGTGTGAGCGACCCGGCGGGGGTAATCTCGCTGAACCGGTCGAGCAGCGTGCGAATTGCGATCCGCGCTTCCAGCCGCGCAAGGTTCGCACCGAGGCAGTAGTGCGGCCCCCAGCCGAATCCCAGGTGGGGATTCGGGTCGCGCCAGAGATCTACCGTCCCCGGATCCGGAAACACCGACCGGTCGTGATTGGCCGCGGCGATGGCCAGGTAAACGGTCTGGCCCTTTTTGAGGTGCTGCCCGCCACGCTCGTGGTCGATCGCAACCTTTCGGATCATCGACCGTGCCGGTCCAACGACGCGCATGAACTCATCTACCGCTGTTTCGTCGATGGCCGGATCGTGGCGCATCTGCGCCACGAGGTCGTCACGTTCGAGCAGCATACCCATTGCGTTCGCGATCAGCGTCTGGGTCGTCTCGTGCCCAGCGAACAACAGGAGGGTGCAGGTGCCGATCAGCTCGAGCTCACTCAGCCCCGTGCCTGTGTCATGGACTATCGTCGAGAGCAGGCTGTCCGAGGGATGCTTTCGTTCCTCTTCGACGAGTCTCCGGAAGAACGCAATGAACTCGTCGCTCGCCTGCCCGACACTCGGGTCCGGGGTGACGCCCGGCTGTGTGGCAAACACGAGCTGCGCCAGGTCGTGAGACCACGCCTGGAACCGTTCCCGGTGCTCGCGGTCGACGCCCAGGATCTCCGCGATCACGAGCGCTGGTACGGGCCGTGCGAAATCGTTGGTCAATTCGACCGTCTGCCCCTCGAACCGGGCGATCACTTCGTCCACCACCGACTGGATTGCGGAATCCAGCGCATTGACGCGCCGTGGCGTGAACGCTCCCTTCACCGGCTGGCGCAGGCGCGTATGTTCCGGCGCATCCCGGAAGTTCATCCATGTGGTAAGGAGCTCGGCGGCGCGCTCAAGCGATTCACCCTTGCCTTCCACGCTCCGGCGGAAGCTGCGGCTCCGGTCGGCTGAGAGCGTTTTGTCGTCGCGGAACGCCGCTTCGACTTCCGCATGCGAGAGCACGACCCATCCGCGGTGCGCGTCACTCCATTGCACGGGGCCGGTCTCCATCGCGGCCGCGAAGTACTCCGCCGGATCCTCGACGGACCCGGGTGATGCAAGGTCCACGTCCCGAAGCATGGCGGGACTATAGACGATCTATGATGTGCCCGCAGCCGAGGTGGAGGGATCTTATGCACAAACAGCCGCTCGAAGGGATGACCGTTCTCGAGATTGCCAACTGGGTACAGGGCCCGCTTGCCGCACACCTACTGGGCAACCTTGGCGCCACCGTGATCAAAGTCGAGCGGCCCGGCTCCGGCGACCCGGCCCGTGGGCTCCAGTCTCTCTACGGCGCCAGCATGATGACGCGCGATGGCCGCGCGATGCTCTGGGAGCTCTGTAACCGCAACAAACAGTCGGTTTGTCTCGACCTCCGCAGGCCCGAAGGCCACGACGCCGTCCACCGCCTTGCCGCGCGGGCTGATGTGTTCGTGACCAACATGCAGCGCGATACGCTCGAAAACGTCCGCTGCACGGCGGAGGAATTGTTCGGCGTCAACGAGAAGCTCGTCTACGCGCTTGGTGGCGGACTCACCGTGAACGGACCGCTCGCGAACGCACCTGCCCAGGACACCGTGGCCATGGCCCAGTCTGGCTTCATGCTCACGGCAGGCACTGCCGACGGTGAACCCGTCTACCCGCCGGGCGCCCTTGCCGATGTCACTGCCGCAAGCAGCATCGCGTCGGGGGTGGTGACTGCGCTGCTCGCCCGCGAACGCCACGGCGCAACGCGGCAGCTCGTGACCACCTCCCTCGTCCAGGCAGCGATGTGGACCCAGATGCTCGGGGTTTCCGTCCCAGCCAACACGGGGGAACGGCTCAAACCCTACGAACGTGGGAAGGCCGCCAACCCCGCCATGGCGATCTACGAAGCAGGCGATGGCCGCTGGCTCGCCCTCGGCGTCGTCGCACTTACGAACCGCTTCTGGCGCGACATCTGCGAAGCAATAGGGACGACGCACTGGTCCGAGACCACCGACTGGGGCGAGTCCTGGCCGAACCGTGCCCGCGCCGCTCACCAGATCGCCGCAGCGCTCCAGGACCACTTCCTCTCCCGCCCCGCACAGGAATGGGTCGACCGCCTGCGTGCTTACGAGGTGCCGTGCTCGCTCATCACGCACCCCGCCGAACTCCCCGACGACGAAGGTGTCCAGGCCGACCGCATCGTCGTGACCGGCGCCGACGGCCTCCGGTTTGTGTCGAACCCCTTTCATCTCACGGGGGTCGATCCTTCACAGAGCGTCCCCGCCCCCGCGCTCGGCCAGGACACCGTGCCGGTGCTTGCGAGTGCCGGCTACTCCGAGGGCGAGGTCGCAGAGCTCTTCGAGTCCGGCACGGCATGGTAGCGGGCGAGGCGGATCGACAGACACTTGATCGGCCCGGCTGGTAGTGCCCGGGGCATCGCGACCATGGCCGGAGCGGGCGTTAGGAAGGGAAATCCGGCGAAGGCATCGCCTGGCTCCCGCGCATCGATCACAGCGGGTCTGTGGGGTGCAGGCGTCCCGGTCCCTACAATCCCTGCGTGACCGGGACGCCTGAGCGGCGACAGGGGGTCGGAGCGGCGGCGCGTGCGGCTGGTGTAACCGTATGCGGGGCGCTGCCTGCCTTCCTCACCGGCGGGCTCGCCGTCCAGGTGCGGGCGGACCTGGACTTCTCGGCGGCATTGCTCGGCATCGCCATCGCCGTGTATTTCGGTGTTTCCTCCGTGAGCTCTCCCTATCTCGGTCACGCTGCGCAGCGGCTTGGGCTGGACCGGAGCGCTCGACTTGCGGCAACGGGGTCGGGGATGGCGCTGCTCGTCGCCGCCGTGACGCCGAATTACGCCGGGCTTGCCATGGCGATGGTGATCGCCGGCCTTGCGAATGCGCTCGCCCAACCGGCTGCGAATGGAATGCTGGTCCGCGACGTCCCCGTGCGGTGGCGCGCACTCTCGTTCGGCATCAAGCAATCCGCTATACCGGTCGCAACGCTCGTTGCGGGGCTGGCGGTCCCGTTGATTGCGCTGACCCTTGGCTGGCGGTGGGCATATGCGTTCGCGGCGCTGGGTGCGCTGGTCGTAGCGCTTTCGGGGAGAAGCCGCGCGAGTGCGATCCCGAGCACGCCGGGGGCTGCTCCCGACGGGGCCGCGCGGGCGCTGGAATACGCGCCGCTGATCGTGCTCGGGATGAGCGCGGCACTCGGGACCGCTGCTGCGACGAGCCTCGGATCGTTCACCACAGAGTCAGCGGTGGACCTCGGCGCGAGTGAAGCCACGGCAGGACTGCTGCTTGCGATGGGGAGCGTGCTGGGCATTGGTATGCGGCTGCTCTCGGGCTGGTACAGCGACCGGAGTATCCGTGACCCGCTCGTTGTCGTGGCGCTCTTGCTGGCCGGAGGGAGCGCAGGCTATGCGTTCATGGCCGGGGGCATGCTGCAACTGTATGTAGCTGGCGTCGCCTTCGCCTTTGGGCTTGGCTGGTCGTGGCCCGCGATGTTTCACTTCGCGGTGTCCCGCCGTTACGGCGCATCGGCGGCAGCCGCGACCGGGGTCGCGCAGAGCGGCGTGTATGTGGGCGGAGTCGTTGGTCCGGTCGCATTCGGACTCCTCGCGCAGCACTATTCCTACAGCCTTGGGTGGGCCTTTGCCGGCGGAGCCGCTGCGATCGCGGCGTTGGGGATAGCGACTGGCGCTCGCATGCTGACCAGGCGGGACAGGGGTGAGACAGCCTCTGCCGCGCACGGTGCCGAACCCTGAACGTCCGCAATTTCAGCCACCGTGATTGTTACGTGGCCCGCAAGGGAGCCTGCGGGGCGGTTCCACGGGAGCGCCCCGCAGGCTTCGACCCCAGGGCTGTTGTTGCAGGCAGGCGGAACGTCGTGCCCTGAGTCGTATCTCAATCTGACGAAGCGACGTTGGCGGCCAGACCGGAACGGTTCAACCCATCACGCCGAGTTCGCGCGCGATGATGTGCTTCTGGATCTGTGACGTCCCCTCGGCGATCGTTGAAGCGCGGATGTCGCGGTAGTAACGGGATACCGGGGTCTCATCCATGTAGCCGAGTCCCCCAAAGACCTGGACGGCTGTGTCAGCAGCGCGTTTCGCGGACTCGGTGCAAAAGAGCTTCGCCACCGCCGCTTCGCGAACGATGCGCTCGCCCTGGTCGTGCATTCGGGCGGCCTTGTCGCGCAGCATTCGTGACGACTCCAGTTCGACATACATGTCTACCAACATGCCCTGGATGTACTGGAACTCTCCAATAGGTCGCTTGAAGGCCACACGCGTTCGAGCTCGTTCAAGTGCCAGGTCGAGACATTCCGCAGCAACGCCTACCCCCTGAGAAGCCAGGTAGACGCGAGTGAGCGCAAAGCCCGAGCCAACCACCTGCTTGCGCCCGGATCCGGCCCCGCCGAGCAGGTGGTACGAAGGCACCCGGCAGTCGTCAAAGAACAGTTCGCGCGTGTCTGCCGAACGCAGCCCCATCTTCTTGAGCGGAGTGCCCATTGTATAGCCAGGCGTCCCCGTCGGAACGATGAAAAGCCCAAAGCCGTCCTCGGTCTTCGCCAGCACGCTCACGAAAGCGCAGTTCTCAAGCCCCGCGTTGCTAATGAAGATCTTGCTCCCGTTGATTACCCACTCGTCGCCTTGCCGGACGGCGCGCGCCTTCGCACCGGCCGTATCCGACCCTGCGTCGGGCTCAGTAATAGCACCGCCGCTGACGACCTCACCGCGCACCATGGGGAGGATGAAAGGTTCCATCCACGCTTCTCGCTGCTCCCCGGTGCCTCGCACCATGCTCAGAGCACCGCCGGCGCCAACCCATAGAACCCACCCAAGCGACATATCGACCCGGCTGATCTCCTCGACAGCGAGACAGAACGCAAGCGTGCCCGCCCCGGTTCCGCCGACCTCTTCGGGATAGAGCATGCCGGGAACGCCCAGCTCACCCAGACGGCGATAGAGCCCGTAGTCAAACCGGGATGTGGCATCGCGCTCCCCGGCGCCAGGCGCAACTTCCTTGCGAGCGAACTCCTGGACAGTCCGCGCGATCAGCTGCCGGGTGTCATCGTAGTCGTATCCCGCAGATGCACTCATATCTGCCTCCCGGGCGCCATTATGCCGCGAGGTGCACATGCTACCAGCAGCGCGGCTCCCGACGAGGATGTGCGCGGTGCAATCGAGGGCAGGAAGGGTGATGTGAAGAATACGTCGAAGAATAGTTAGCGGACTGTGATGGTTTCCGCCGACTGGCGACAGGGTACCGTTGTGAGGCATGCTGCACCCGTGCAGGGGCCCGGCGATCCGAAGGACGGCACAAACGACATTATGGAGGCGGCTCACCTCATGGCCGAGCACCTCCCGACGCGCCTGCATCCCCTCGCGACGCTCGCGTATAACTACTGGTGGTCGTGGACGCGAGGGGGAGATGCATTGTTCCACGACCTCGATCCCGAGCGATGGAGTCGCTGCGGCCACAACCCTGTCCGCCTCGTACAGGAGGTCACCCATTCGAGGTCGGCCGCCGTCGCCTCCTCCGAGGCCTATACTGCACGATTGACCGCATTCCACGACCAGTTCGAACGGGAAGTCGGCCAGCCGCAGACGCGGAGCCCACAAGACGCCAGCGTGACGGCGTTCCTGTGCGCGGAGTTCGGTGTGCATGGTTCGCTGCCCTTCTACGCTGGCGGTCTCGGTATCCTCGCCGGCGATTTCCTGAAGGAAGCATCTGATCGCGGCACACCGATGGTGGGCATCGGCCTGTTCTACCAGCAGGGATCGTTCCACCAGCGGCTCGATACCTCGGGCTGGCAGCACGAGTACTGGCTCGAGACCGACTCCGACCGTCTCCCTGCCGTCGTCGTCACGGCCAGTGACGGGACCCCCCTCACAATCCGCGTACCCGTTCACGGCCGCACTGTGTCGGTGCGCGTGTGGCGCGTTGATGCAGGGAGAGTGCCGCTCTACTTGCTCGATTCGGACCACCCAGACAACACGCCTGCCGACCGCTGGATCACCGCGCGCCTCTACGTGGGGAACCGCGATTTGCGCCTGGCGCAGTACGCGTTGCTCGGCATAGGTGGTGTCCGCGCGCTGCGTGCCATGGGCATCCCGACGGGGCTCTTCCATCTCAACGAAGGCCATGCAGCGCTGGCACTGGTGGAGCTCCTGCGGGAGGAGCTCACGAAAGGAAGCACCCTTGACGATGCGACGGCGCGCATCCGTGAACAAACGCGGTTCACGACGCACACGCCTGTGGCAGCTGGTAACGAGGCGTTTGGCGGGGACCAGCTCCGCGCGATCCTTCCCGGGCTTGCCGAAGGCACGGGGCTCACATGGCAGGAACTGCTGCCGCTTGGTCGGACCCGGCCGGGGGATGAAGGGGAGCCGTTCGGCCTGACTCCACTCGCGCTGCGCCTCTCGGGTACGGCGAACGGCGTGAGCCAGCTCCACGGGACTGTTGCCCGCTCGATGTGGCAGGGGTTGTGGCCTGACCGGGCCGTTGAAGACGTGCCGATCGCTCATGTTACAAACGGTGTTCACGGGCGCACGTGGATTGCACCGGAGATGGCGGCGCTCGTGTACCGGTACGTCCCGGACTGGCAGGATGCTCCTCCTCCCGACGATCCCGCATGGGATGCGCTATTCGAGATCCCAGACGACGAAATATGGGAGGTACGGTGTCAGCTCCGGACCCGCCTCGGCGCACTGGTCCGGGAACAAAGCGTCACGGACCGGCTTGGCCGTGGCGCCAGCGTGTCATATTCGGAGTCCGCTGCGCGTATGTGGGACGAAAACGCGCTGACCATCGGCTTTGCCCGTCGCATTGCGACATACAAGCGGCTGGCGCTCGTCACCCGTCAACCAGAACGCGGTTTGCGCCTGCTCACGGGCGACCGCCCGCTGCAGCTCGTCATCGCCGGCCGCGCTCACCCGCTGGACGACGGGGCGAAGCATACGGTGCAGCAGGTGTTCGCCCTCAACGACCTCCCAAACGCGGCGGGCCGGGTAGTTTTCCTGGAGGATCACGACATGGAGCTGGCGGCTCAGCTCGTGCAGGGGTGTGACCTCTGGGTGAACCTGCCCCGTGCCCTGCAGGAAGCGAGCGGTACCAGCGGGATGAAGTCTGTCCTCAGCGGCGGTTTGCAGCTGAGCGTGTTGGATGGCTGGTGGGCGGAGGCATACAAGCCCGGTAACGGCTGGGCGATCGAGCCCGACCCTGGTCTTTCGCACGAGGAACAGGACCACCGGGACGCGGAGCAACTCTTCAGCCTGATCGAAAACGAGGTACTGCCGCTGTTCTATGAGCGCGACAGCCGCGGCATCCCTGTTGACTGGGTTTCTCTGATCAAGACATCGATGCGCAGTCACATCCCGCGCTTCTCGGCGACGAGGATGCTCCAAGACTACGGCTACAGCGACGTCCGCCGCCGATAGAGAACGAACGGTACGGCGCATGCCAGGCTTCGACTCGAGCGCACCAGAGCGATGCCGCGATTTGTGTCACGATGTGATGCGGGAGGTAAGGATGGATTTCAACGCTCGTCACTTCCACGAAGAGCTGCGCACGTCTGAGCTCGGACGGTTCGCGCTCTACCGGCCGGAGGTTGACTCGACAATGAGGCTTGCCCGTCGCGAGGCGGACGAGGGCGCGCCACACGGGACGCTGGTGGTTGCCGAGCGGCAAACGGCCGGGCAGGCGCGCCACGGCCGGACGTTCCTGAGCTCCGCCGGCGGCAACCTGTACATCTCACTCGTCCTCTGTGGCGATGCGCTGCTGGATACACCTCTGCCTCTGGTTGTGCCGGTGGCGCTGGCTCGAGCTTGTCGCGCGGCCGGGGTTGAAGCGCGCATCAAGTGGCCTGACGACATCTGGGTGGGAGAGCGCAAACTTGGCGGCACGATGATCGACCTGGTAACGGGCGCCGGGGAATCGACCGCGATCATCGGCATAGGTATGAACGTGAACGGCGACCCGGCGCGCGAACATGCGGAGCTGAAGTCCGTCGCGACCAGCATCCACCGCGAGCTGGGGCGTCCCGCCGACCGAGAGCGTGTGCTGGCGCTCATTTGCAACAACCTTGAAGAGGCGCTGGCTGAATCGCCCGCCGGGATCAGCGGTGCTTATCGCGCCGACAGCATGATCCTGGGGCATCGTGTGGTTGTGCGTGATGACGAGGGCACGCGGGCCGGCACGGCCACGGGTATCACCGAAACGGGGACGCTGGTGGTGGACAACGATGAAGGTACGCGTGAGGAACTCTCGTCGGCCGAAGTATTTGTCGTCCGGCGCGAAGACACCACGCCGTAGTTGCGCAGGGATGCAGGTGCGTGGCTGTGCGTGTGCGGGCATCTCGTGCCAGCTCCCGGGGGGATGGTTATTCCGCCTGTGCCAGAGACCCCGGCTGAAGCGGACACTTAGTTGAGCTCAATTTGCGCGGGACGCTGTACTTCGATCTGCGGCACTCCCTCGTACAGTTCGATCTCCCCGGTCACGCAGATCGTTTCGCCGTCATACGCGCGATCCGGTGCTTCGTCGAAGTTCGCGCGATGCTCCTCCCAGATCACTACGGTGAACCGGTCGGGTTCAGGGAACGACCGGCCGACATTGATGAACGTGGGTTGGCCGCGAGGCCCGGTCTCCTGATGGGTCTCCGCTACGGGCCCACAGACTGTCTCCACCTCGCCCACGTAGTTGGCAGCGTCCTGCCATAGCACCGCTCCGGTACGGACATCATCGTTCCCGCACGCACTGAAGATGCCAAACAGAGCAACACAACCGGCAAGAAGGGCCCCACGACTACCAGCCGGGGAACGCGCCGGGCAATCGGAGCGGTTTACCGGTAGAGCCATTGCTCACCCCGCCATCGTCACGGAACCCTGTGTGGGGGTTCCACCTGGTACACGCCAATGACTGCGTGGATGCGCCAGTAGAAGTCCATGTTCACCTCTCCATAGTGCGGGTCCAATACGCGACCGTCGCCAACCATGAGGGCCAGGTGCAGCTGGTGCCACCAGTGTTTCTTGACGAGCGGGACGTGCTTTGCCGTCCATGGCGCGGGTGGCCAGGCGCGATGCTCGTCTCGCCCGGGCCGGTCTCGCGCGATGACCGCGAAGCCGTAGTCGAACAGGTAGTTGACGAAGAAGTCGAGCTTCATATCCTGCCGATCGAAATCCACCTTCGGCCGGATGGACGACAGCACTTCCTGGTAGCTCTTCTCCAGGACCATAGCGAGCACGGCAACGCCGCAGCCCTTCCGGTAGAGCTGCCACTGATAGTAGTCCTCCGGGGGAATCTTCGGTTCATGGCGTCGAAACCACACGGGCTACGGGCCCTCCACCGAAAGAGTACACTTTACCCGCGGCGGCTGGCGGCGCATCTGCAGGCCTAGCCGGACAGGATGGAGGGGCAGACACGTGATCGATAAGGTCGTGCAGACCTTCGACGAAGCAGTGTCGGACATCGGGGCCGGGGCAACGGTCCACGTTGGGGGATTCGTGGGGCCAGCAGACTGGCCTTCGTACCTCATCTCGGCGCTGGCGCGAAAGAACGCGACGGACCTCACGGTCGCCTGTTGCAATATGTCAGGCATTGGCCCCGACTCACTCGCCAAGCTCAGCCCCGAGGAGCGGCGGGGGTTTACGGGGATGAGCAATGCGGGACCTGACCATGTGACGGTTGCTCTCCTCATAGAGCGTCGACAGGTCCGCAGAGGCATCACGACCTTCGCAGCAGCCATGCGGGGGAACGCCAGGAGTGCCTTCGAGACGATGGTCGAAGAGGGCCAGACGGCGCTCGAACTCGTAAGCCAGGGCACGCTTGCGGAGCGGATCCGGGCCGCACGCGCCGGGATCCCCGCGTTCTACAACCCCGTGGGCGCTGGCTCATCATGGGCTCGCGCCGATGAGACGCGTGAGTTCGACGGCACAACCTGTGTGCTTGAACGGGCACTCCCGGCAGACTTCTCGCTGGTCCGCGCCTCCGCCGCAGACCGCTACGGCAACCTGACATGGGAGCACCCATCGAGCTTCAACGCGACCATGGCGGGGGCAGCTACCGTCACAATCGCCGAGGTCGAGCGACTTGTCCCGCTCGGGGAGCTGACACCAGGCGAGATCGAGATTCCCGGCGTGTTCGTGGACCGCGTGGTCGTCCGGCCGTCTGTTCCCATGACCTGGTGGACGGAGGCTAACTGAGCATGCCGGAGCGGCTACCGCCAGAGTTCATGGCACTGCTGGTTACGCGCGACTTCAAGGATGGCGATGTCGTCAACCTAGGGGTGGGGATGCCGCTCTATTGCGGTCTTCATCCGCGTGCCGACGCGGAGATCATCTATCACTCGGAACAGGGGCTCCTGGGGTTTGGGGCGATCATGGACGAAGCGCCGCCGGGGCACCGGCTCCAGACCGCGGGCGGACATTTCGTGGAGGCGAAGCCCGGGATGAGCTTCATGAGCCACGACGAGTCGTTTGCGCTCGTGCGTGGTGGTTTCGTGGACTACACCGTGCTTGGCGCACTCCAGGTCGATACAGAGGGCAATCTCGCCAACTACCTGAGGCCTGGCAGAGCCGTCGGCAGCGTCGGAGGGGGCCCGGACCTCGCGCAGTGCGCGAAAAATACCTACGTGATGATGACGCACACGGCTCAAGACGGAACGCCGAAAATCGTCGAGCGTTGCACGCTGCCCATTACGGCATCTCACTGTGTGAATCGGATCTTCACCGACGTTGCGGTCATTCGCGTGGATGACGACGGCCTGATCGTCGAAGAGTACGCGCCTGGCTGGTCATTCGAGGAGATCCAGCGCGTCACGGACGCCCACCTCACCCCTGCGCCCGGGATGCGCGAGGTGGCTTTGCCTTCGAACGGTCGGACGTAGGGGCGGGAACGCCATCGCCATTACGCTGGACGTCGACCGGGGGCATTTTCTCGGGTTGCTTGGCGCCAACGGCGTGGGAAAGACGACGCTTCTGAAGATGGTCGCAACGTTGTTGCTGCCGGACCAGGGCCGGATCCATGTGGACGGCTATGACGTGGAACAGGAGCCGCGGCGAGCCCGGGAGCGCGTGGGCTACGTGCTTGCCGACGAACGCAGCTTTCACTGGCGGCTCAATGCTGAGAACAACCTCCTGTTCTTCGCGCGGCTCGACGGCATGGACGTGCCGAGTGCCAAACGGCGAATCGCCTTCCTGCTGGAGCGGCTCGACCTCATGAGTGCGAGGGAGCGTCCATTCGGGCAGTATTCGACCGGAATGAAGCATCGGCTGGCGGTGGCGCGGGCGTTGCTTATGCGGCCGCGTGTGTTGTTGATGGACGAACCAACCCGGAGCATCGACCGGGGGCACGCCGCGGAGGTGTGGCGCCTTGTGCGCGAGGAAATCGAGGAGGTGGAAGGTTGCCTCGTGGTGGTGACGCACCAGGTGCAGGAAGCGCTGGGGCTTTGCAACCGCGTCTCCATCCTTGCCGATGGCTCGATAGCGATCGATACCAGCGCCGACTCGCTGGGGCGATTCACGTCCGACCTCGACGGCTTCACCGTTTCCGTCCGCGGGCTTGCGGCGAGCGACATGGAAACGCTGCGCGACTGTGAAGGCATCTGTGACGTCCGACTCGCATCCCATATGGCGGGCGAGCAGGTGCTTGAGGTCTGGACGGCGAACGGGGAAGAACCGCTGGCGAGCTTTTTGAACGCCGTTACGAGCACAGGCGCTACCGTCTGTTCCCTGCAGCGCGCGACTCCGCTCCAGGGGGTGATCGAACGGTTGATCGCGCACGGCTCGAACGGCACTGCGGAAAACGGACACTACGAGCCCGTCTTGCCGGGAGCGACGTCATGACAGCCGCCGCTGCCTACTTCCATCGTGACTTCCGCGTCGCCTGGAGCTATCGCTTCTCGTTCTTCGTGCAGAACGTGAGCATGATCTTTTCGCTGGTGACCCTCCGACTCATCGCAGACCTGTTCGGTTCGCAACAGGTGGACGCGCTGGCGCCTTACGGCGGCGACTACTTTTCCTTTGTCCTTCTCGGAGTGGGACTGAGTTTTCTTGCCTATCCTGTGCTCCAGAGTTTCCCGGACGCGGTACGGGGGGCACAGACGACGGGAACGCTCGAAGCGATGTTGCTCACCCGGACGTCGCCGGCACTGATCATCGCGTGCGGCGGCCTGTATCCGATTCTCATTGCTGTGCTGCAGCTCATCACGTTCGTATCAATCGGGGCGCTCGTGCTTGGAGCGCAGGTGGAACTTGCCAACCTCGGGCTCGTGTTCCTGGTCCTTGCGCTGACAATGGCCACGCTGGCGGGCATCGGGCTGTTTTCTGCCGCGTTTGTCATCGTCTTCAAGCAGAAGGACCACTTCAGCACGGGTTTCCTGGCCATCGCGTTCTTGATGAGCGGGGTGATGTACCCGACGTCTGTCCTGCCCGGCTGGATCGAGCCGCTCGCACCGCTGATTCCCATCACCCATACGCTGGAGTTGGCCCGCCAACTGCTCCTGGAGAGCGCTGACGGCAGCTCGATCGCCTTCCACTTCGCCGCGCTCGGGGCCTTCTCGCTTTTGTTGCCCATCGGCCTCGCTGTCCTGGCTTACGCCGTTCGCGTCGCGAAGCGGGCGGGGTCGCTCGCTCAATACTAAGGAGGCCGATGCATGTCGAAGCTCGCCGGTACATTACGCAGAATCTGCACGGGCCCGACCCCGCAACTCGACGAGACGTTGCGCGAGGAGCTGATCGCAATCGCGGAAGCCGGCGAGATCGGCGCGTTCCGAGACCTCGCACTTCGACAGCGGATGGGGCCCTGGGTGGCAGAGGCGCTGGCCTTGGACGCGCGAATGGCCGACGACGCGCGCTTCGTGGAGCTGCGGCAAGCCTGCGCCGGGCAGGCGTTCGAAGCCCTGATTTTGTACGGGGAACTCGCACGGGTGCTTTCTTCGCTGAACGCGTGCTCTATCGACACTATCGTGCTCAAGGGGCCGGCGGTCGCGATCCAATTCTACGCTAACCCCGGGCTGCGCCCATACGGAGACATCGACATCCTGATCCACGAGCGGGATCTCCCGGAGATCTCGTCGCTCCTGGAATCCTGGGGCTACCGGGATAAGAATGCGGACGAACATCCCGGCCGCCTGCACGAGTGTCACGGCATCTTCCAGCGGATCTTCATCCACCCGGACGGGCGACTGGTGGAAGTGCATTGCGATCACCTGCGGGTGGGCCTTGAGCCGATCGGCATGGACGCCACCTGGCAGCGGTCGTGCGAGATGCGATTCGGCAAGGCGACGGGGCGGGTGCTTGAGCAGCATGATCTGTTTATCCAGCTTGCCGTTCACTTGCAGCGACATGGCTTCGAACGGCTCATCTGGTTCAAGGACCTGGACCTCATGGTCCGCAGGGGCGAGCTTGACTGGGAACGCATCCGCACCGAAGCGCAACGGGAGGATTGTGCCGAGATCGTTGGTTATGTCCTGTACGTGTTGCAGTCGGTCCTGGACACACCGCTCCCAGCGCAAGCGGAGGCACTCATCGGCGCGGAGTCCCGGGTGGCGCGGTTTCTGCCCGGCTTCGCGTGTACGGGCGCTGGAACCGCAGCGGCAATGGCGCCTCCGACGTGCGATCCAGTTCGCGCCGGAAACAGGGTTGGTGCGAGGCGGACTTCCATCGCTGTTCTTCACCGGCAGGCGCATGGACAAGATCAAGGTGCTGGCGTCTGCATTACGCGGCCGGAAGCGAGACTGAGCCGCGCTCGTTTGTTGAACAGCACGGCGCCTTCTTCGATGTGGTCGTCCCAGCGGCAAAAGTCATCCTGCACGGTCGCCGCGCGAGCCCGTGGCAGGACCAAGCTGCTCCTGTCGCCGCAACACTCCACCTGGCGTTGTCAACTATACCGTGTATTTATCACGTTACTCACTCCGGGTACCGTGAACTATCCTGTCAGTTTCAGCATGGAATTCGCGAGGGGGTTATAGGCCAATCTCGCGATCCCAGGACATTGCGGTAAGTTTACTCCCGGCGGTTCGAAGGACTATTGGACCCAGCGACCGGGGACGCGATTGTCGGCCTGCCCGAGCATGTCCCTACCTGCCTGCATGGGCGCCCAGGACCGTGGCAGGGCCACCAGCGAGGAGGGCGCGACGGGCCGCGTGTTGATGTGGTGAGAGATGATCGCGGCCGGATCGCAGCCCTGGAAGGGCGAAGCCAGTGAAAAGCAGGGGCTGGCCTTTGCCGGTGGCGTATACTACGCGGCCATCAATCGGACGCATTTG
>SKSF01000190.1 GCA_007118095.1 Dehalococcoidia bacterium | reverse complement strand
GTGGTAGTTGAGGCAGGGATGGCATCCGGCGCCAACACTGGCGCCAATAGCGACGAGTTCTTGTTCGGCCCGGGTGAGGTTCATGATGTTCTCCTTGATGCTTTCTGACTGCTTCGTTCAGTCATCGATGAGGTGGCACGCTTCGCATTCGTCTGCGCGACAGGCGCCACAGGAGGAGCGACTCTGGAGCGTTTCCTGCAACCCGAGCAGCTCCTGCTGCAGGTCGAGGAGCTCGGAAATGGTGCGTTCGACGTCAGCGAGCCGCGCAGCGATGAGTTCGTCGAGGCGCTGCTCGAATGCGCCACAGCTCTCATCGAAGGCGAGGCTTGCGAGGTCCTTTATCTCGCGCAGCGGCAGCCCCAGGATCTTGGCGCGCCGGACCAGGCGAAGCCGCCGGATGTCGGCCGCCGAAAAGAGGCGGTACCCTGCTTCGTTTCGCTGACCGTCAGGAAGCAGGCCTACTTCCTGGTAGTAGCGGATGGTCTTTGGCGGCAGGCCAGCCTGCTCTGCCGCCTTTCCGATGGTCAGGAGATCTCCCATGAATTGAGCATAGGCCTTCCAGTTGCTGGAAGGTCAACGGCTGCCTGTCATGCCGGGAGACGTCAGGGGACCATTTCGCTGGCGGCGCCGCCCATGATGCTCGCGCGCGTTTCGTGGGAGACGCCGAGGGTGGTGAGACGGTCTTCGAGCGTGGCCGGGGCGAGCGGGGAGTTGGGGGCGTCGGAACCGAAGAGGAAGCGGCCGGGGAAGCGATCCAGGCCGGCGGCATCGAGGTCGACGGGGCGGTCCCAGACGGGGGTGAGGTCGGCGTGGAGGTTGGGGAAGCGTTCCATGAGCTCGAGCGTGCGACGGGTCGCGGGGTGTCCGCTGTGCGCGAGGACGATGCGCAGGCGGGGGTAGGCTTCGAGCACCGGCGGCAGGTCCTCGAGCTCGTCCGCGGCGGTGTCGCCGAAGCCCTTTTGGCCGGCGTGGATGACGATGGGCGCGCCGGTTTCGCTCGCGGTTTCCCACAGCGGCGCCAGGCGGGGATCTTTGGGGGAGAAGCTGCCGACCGAGCAATGGAGCTTCACGACGCGGAGGCCGAGCTCAACAAGCGCGCGGTGGACGAGCGCGGGGAGGGCCTCGTCGGCAGGGTGGAAGGTGGCGCCGGGGACAAGCCAGGGGTAGCGGGGTACTTCGGCTGCGGACCATTCGTTGACGCTGGCCGCGACGCCGTCGCGGTGGGCGTAGGGGAGGATCCAGGCCCCGTCGAAGCCCGCTTCGCGTACACGTTCGGCGACCGCGGGGAGCAGCGGGCTGCCCTCGAGCGGCCCGGCGGCTTCGAGTGCGGCGCGGACGGCCAGGGCGAGCCGGTCCGGGAACGCGTGGACGTGGGAATCGATACGTGGCATGGCACCGCCGGGCCCGGGATTGCGAAGGAGGATACCGGTGGTCCTGTCTCGCGGCTACCGTTTGGCCGGGAACGTGAGACCGCGGCTTGGTAGGCTGAAGGCATAATCCAGAATTGGATTCACGTTGAGGAGGAGGCTTGTTTGTCTATGGTATTGCACCGGGAAGTTGAACCACTGACCGGCGACGACCAGGCGATCGAACGCGCACTGGAGGACGCGCACCTTCCGTCGCTGCTGCCAGCGCTGGCGCAGGTGACGGGCGATTTCTCGCTCCTGCGCGACGACCTGCGGCCAAACGCGTCTTCGCTTGCGGGCGAGCAGGGTGATCTCTCGCCCGAGCAGCAGGTGGAGGCACGGGCCCTGGCGCGCGATGCGCTCATCCGTTTCCGCGATAGCGACTCCACCCCGGCCCCGGCACCTTCGATCGAGCGGCTGCGCGAGCTGCTGCGGTTCATGATCGGCGACGCGGTGCGCGACGAGTATCTGCCGCTGCTGCTCGAAGAACTCGGGTTCCCAGAAGGGGACGCGCGGGCGCCGCAGTGGCGCAAGGAAGAGCTCGATGGGCAGACGCCGTTCACCGTGGGCATCATCGGCAGCGGGATGTCGGGCATCCTGGCCGGTATCCGGTTGAAGCAAACTGGCGTCCCCTTTGTCATTTTCGAGAAGAACGAGGAAGTCGGCGGGACCTGGTGGGAGAACACCTACCCGGGCGCTCGGGTGGACTCGCCGAACCACGCTTACAGCTATTCGTTTGCCCAGCGGATCGACTGGCCCTACTACTACTCGACGCGGCCGGTGCTGCACGAGTACTTCCGGGGCTGCGCCGAGGAGTACGGCATCCGGGAGCATGTTCAGTTCAACACGGAGGTCACGTTCGCCGATTGGGACGACGAGCGGGCGACGTGGCGCGTCACGACGCGCGGTCCCGGCGGCGCCGAACAGACGCACGAGGTACAGGTGCTGATCAGCGCGGTTGGCCAGCTCAACCGGCCGAAGATCCCGGACATCCCGGGGCTGGACAGCTTCGACGGGCCGCTGTTCCACTCGGCGCAGTGGGACCATAGCGTCGACCTGGCGGGCAAGCGGGTCGCGGTCATCGGTACCGGCGCGAGCGCGTCGCAGTTTATCCCGCATGTGGCCGAAGAGGCCGGGGAGCTGACGATATTCCAGCGGACACCGAACTGGTACCTGCCGATCCCGCATTACCACGACCCGGTGCCGGACGGGCTGCAATGGCTCTTCCAGCACGTGCCGCACTACGCGCAGTGGTACCGCTTCTGGCTGTTCTGGACGACGGCCGAGGGGCTGTTGCCGATGGCAAAGGTTGACGAGGGCCGTTCGGACCGTTCGCTCGCGGTCGGCGAAGCGAACCAGCAGCTCCGGCAGATGCTGACCGAGTACCTGGAGGAGTCCTTCAAGGACCGGCCGGACCTGCTGGAGAAGGTGATCCCGCAGTACCCGCCGGCTTCGAAGCGGATCGTGATCGACAACGGTTCGTGGCCGGCGGCGCTGAAGCGCGACAACGTGCGGTTACTCACGGACGAGATCCGCGAGGTCACGCCGCGCGGCTTGGTGACCGAAGACGGGGAAGAGCACCCGGCGGATGTCATCATCCTTGGCACCGGGTTCCAGGCGTCGCGATTCCTGACACCGATGCAGGTGAAAGGCCGGGACGGCATCGACCTGCATGAGCAGTGGTGCGGCGACCCGCGCGCCTATATGGGGATGGCGATCCCGAACTTCCCGAACTTCTTCGTGCTGTACGGCCCCAACACGAACATCGTGGTGAACGGCAGCATCGTGTACTTCTCGGAATGCGAGGTGCAGTACGTGATGGACGCGATCCGGACGCTGCTCGAAGAGGGGCACCGCTCGATGGAGGTACGCAAGGACGTGCACGACGCCTACAACGTGCGCATTGACGAGGGGAACCTTGGCATGGCGTGGGGCGTTTCGACCGTGAATAGCTGGTACAAGAACGAACAGGGCCGGGTTACGCAGAACTGGCCGTTCACCCTGCGCGAGTTCTGGGAGCAGACGCGCGAAGTCGACCCCTCCGACTACGTGCTGACGTAGCCCGGAGACGCTGGAAGCACTCCCGGAGCCCCCGGTCCCTTACTGGCCGGGGGCTCCGCGCGTTGCGGCGCCGGGCTGGTCCGTGCCGGCAGCATCCGGTCCGGGGAAGGTATCCATGGGCCGCGGCAGCCGGTAGGCGATCGTGAAGAAGAAGAAGGCGCTGGCGAAAGTGCCCATAAAGATGATGAGCGCCCAGTCGTAGCTTCCGGTGGCGTCGAAGATGGCGCCGGCGATGGTGGGGCTGATGATCTGCCCGAGGGTGGTGGTGACCATGATGAGGCCAAAGATGGAGCCGAAGTGCTTGAGTCCGAAGCTGCGGGTGAGCAGGAGCGCTTCCATCATGGGCCCGGCGCCGGCGCCGATGGTCCACAGCATCACGAAGACGCCGATGGCGGGCCAGCTCGTATTGAGGAAGAGGACGAGCATCGAGCAGAACAGCGTGCCGGCCAGGAACATGGCGACAACTTCGAACCGGGGGAAGCGGTCGGCGACGAGCCCGAAGCTGAGCCGGGCGATGATGCTGAGGAAGGCGCCTGCGGCGACGATGTTTGCCGCCGCCTGGCGGGAGATGCCGACGGATTCGTAGAAGGGGACCTGGTGCACGAGCCAGCCGAACATGCCATAGAAGAAGAGCATGAGCCCCGCGGCGAGCGACCAGAAGAGCGGGGTGCGGACAGCCTCGCCCAGAGTGAGGCCGTGGGCAGGGGTCTGGGGGCGTGTTTCGCCGTCGGCATAGTGGACGCCGTCGACATTTTCGCCGATTTCGGAGGGGTGGTTGCGGAGGAGGAAGAGGGCGATGGGCAGGACGATGACGGCGGTGGCGATGCCGGCGACGATGAACGACCCCTGCCACTGGACCAGGTCGATGGTGAGGTTCATGAGGGGGACGACGGCGAACCCGCCGAGCGAGAAGCCGGAGCCGAGCATCGCCAGGGCGATGCCGCGCTTCTTGTCGAACCAGCGGGAGATGAGCGCCTGGAAGGGAATGATGAACATCATCTGCCGGAAGATGGCGTTGATGACCTGGAAGAGGTACCACTGCCAGAGGGTGCTTGTGGTCGCGATGAGCAAATAGGAAAGGGCGGTCAGGATGGCGCCGATGATGATGGATGTGCGGGGGCCGCTGCGGTCGACCCAGCGGCCGATGAGGGGGCCGAAGAGGCCGCTGACCATGAGCGCGCTGGAGAAGCCGAAGGAGACCTGGGCGCGTGACCAGCCGAACTCCTCTTCGAGCGGTTCGACATAGAGGCCGAAGGACCAGAAGGAGACGCCGCTGGCGAAGGCCATGGACACCACACAGCCGATGGCGAGCCACCAGCCGTAATAGATTTTCCGCCGCCCGGTGAGGACGGCGAAGACGGTGCGGATGTGTTCCATGCCGCCGAGGGTGCTCCTGTTGGGCTGCCTGCGGGCCTGCCCCGTCCTCTCACCTTGCGGGATAATTCACGAAAGGTGAAGGGTCTCGGGGGCGCCTACCCGGTGGTGCGATAGACGCGTGCGGCGGTGTCGTGGAAGAGGGCGGCCTTTTCGTCGTCGCGGAAGTCGCTCACCATCCGCTTGAAGGCGTTCCAGAGCACGGGGTAGGAGACGCTCGCCTTGTCGACAGGGAAGTTGCTTTCGAACATGCAGCGCTCGGGGCCGAAGTGTTCGATGGTGTGGAGGTAGTAGCGCTTCGTCGCTTCGGCGAGCTCTTCGGACGTGGGTGGCTTGGGCCGTGTCTCCCACCCGAAACCGTTGATGGGCATGTTGATGCCGCCGAGCTTGGCGACGACGTTTCCGCAGGTGGCCAGCTCGGCGATGTCCGCCATCCAGGTTTCGAAGATCTCGTCGTGCTTGCCTTCGTAGGGGCCGGTGCCGAGCGGGCCGCCGAAGTGGTCGAGGATGATGGTGACATCCGGGAAGGCGCGGGCGAGCGCGGTGAGCTCCGGAATCTGCGGATGGTAGAGCCACGCGTCGAAGGTGAGGCCCATGCGGCCCAGGTGCGCGAACCCGCGGCGGAAGTTCTCGTCGCCGAGGAGGCCCTCGGGCGGGTTGGTATGGGAGTTGCGGATATCGGGGCTGGGGTCCCAACCGGAGGCGTGGCGGATGCCGCGGAAGCGGTTGGGGCTGGCGGCGAGGTGCGCTTCGAGCACGGGGACAACGTCGTCGCCGAGGGTGAGGTCGGCGAAGCTGACGATGCCGGCGCAGGCGCGGATATCGCCATAGCCGCCGCTGGCGGTCATCGCGGCGACGCCCTGGACGAATTCGGTTTCGCCGACGGGGCGCAGCGCTTCGGGGCCGTCCACGCGGTACATGGAGCGGCATTCGACAAAGACGGTGCTTACGACGTTGTGGCCGCTGCCGGTGTCGGCGAGGAGCTCATCGAGGAGGTAGCGGTTGCCGCCGCGGTCCCAGAGGTGGTGGTGGGGGTCGCAGATGGGGCGTTCGGGTTCGAGGATGTCTTCCTGTACCTGGTCGAGCCAATCCTGGAGTTCGGTCATTGCGGCCATCCTTTCGTTGGGGCGGAAGGATACGCCCGGTGCATGGGCGGGGGAAGGTGTGCGGAGGGCCCCGCGCTGGCACAAACATCGCGGAAGCGTTAGGTATGCGTTACGTCCGCGACGGGTCGCGTTACGAAAGAGTGCGCTGTCTGAACTTAGGATACGGGGTACCTCCAACACATGGAGTCACCCAAAGGCGGGTGCCGGCCACCTTTAAGGAGTACATACGTGAATATTTTGACCGCGAGTGGGGACACCACCCGCAAGAGCATGGTGCTGCTGACTATCATGGCAGCGTTTGCCCTGGCCATCGGCGGGGCGCTTTTCAGCATGTCGAGCACTGCGGCGGCGCAGGACAACGATGATGACGACAACGGCATGGATAATGGCGCCGACGATGCCTACGACGACAATGGCGTCGACGACAATGGCATGGACAACGGCGTCGACGACAACGGTATGGACAATGGCGTCGACGACAATGGCATGGACAACGGCGCCGACGATGCCTATGAGGACGACGCCACGAAGGACGAGGATCGCGACGACAACGGCACGAAGGCCGACGACCATGACGAAGGCAAGGGCGAACCTGCCAACGGCTACGAGGAAGCGCCGGCTACCGGTACCGGGCTGATCGGTAGTGACGGTGGCAGCGGTACCAGCCTGACGCTGGCGCTGGTTGCGGTCGGTATCGCAGCGATGGTCGCTGGTGCGGGCGGATTCGCCTTTGCCGGCGCACGCCGCAACGATAGCTAGATAGCGTCCGGCTGGCACCTGGATACGATGCCCCGGCCCGCAAATGTGGGCCGGGGCATTCATGTGTCCGCAGCCAAGGGTGTGGGGGAGCGGTTCAGCGCGGGTAAACGTTCCCACGGTCGCGGCCATCGTAATTGCAGTGTTAGGCGTGGATGGCAGTGCGTTATGAGTGCCGGGGCGGCCAAAACCTAACCTTTATTGTCAACCCCAGGTTAGTGGAGTCGACAAGATCGGGTGCGGCTACGAGGCGACTCTCCAAGGTCCTGGTTCTACAAGGAGGAATAGCTTGCGGTATCTCATGGCAAACGAAGAATCTCCGCGTCGCAGCATGGTGATCCTGGCCCTGTTTGCGGCGCTCGCCCTTGCGGTCAGCGGAGCGTTATTCAGTTTTTCGAGTTCGGCGGTCGCGCAGGATAACGACGACAACGGGCTCGATGACAATGGCGTAGACGACAATGGC
>SKSF01000148.1 GCA_007118095.1 Dehalococcoidia bacterium | reverse complement strand
TGAGGGTCTCGTGGTGGTCGTGAAACGCGGGGGGAGATTCCCCGCCCACGACCAGCAACACCGGTTGGCTGATTTGCCGGGCTTGCGCTTCCCCGAACACCCACTGCGGGAAGCGCGGAAGGTCAACGGTGAAGAGCGTGTCCACATCCGCCATGGCCTGCTCGAACCAACCCACGGGGAGGGCGCGATCGAGCACCTCGCGATAATGTTCGCCCCCAATACCCTGGCAAAAGCGTTGGACGGCGCCGCTCCTGTCCCCGGTGCTATACGCGTCCGCGACCGGAGTAAACACTGCCTCCATAACTTGCTGAATCCCCTGCGTCGGTACGGCCGCCTCCAACAGCGCCAGTGACTGCACCGCTTCCGGGTGGTCAAGCGCAAGCTGCAGGGCGTCCGCGCCGCCCCGCGAGTGGCCAACGACGTGCGCCCGCTCGGCGCCGACCTCGCGCAAGACGTCTGCCGCGTCAGCGGCGCTATTGGCAACGCTGTACGGTTCCTGCCCGCGGCTGCTGCGGCCGTGCCCATGCCGGTGGTAGCTGATCAACTTGAAGTTGTCTGCGAGCGCCGGTTCAGCGCGCAGCACCTCGAAGGTGTCCACCAGGAGCCCCCCGTGGATCATGAGGACCGGCTCGCCCTCGCCCGTCACGGTGACGTCCAGCTCGTTTCGTTCGGTTCGCAGTCTCGTCATCATGCCCCCTCCTGCTCTTGCCTCATCTAAGGCCATATTGAGTTATCTGCCATTAGAAACGAACGCTAGCCAGACGCCGAAGGCCATGTCAAAGGGGGGCGACGTGATCTCTATGTCTGCATCCACCCCTCCTACGTCTCCCGGCCCACTGCCGTAGAATGCGCCTCCATAGGAGGAGGCCCAATTGACCACACCAACCATGGACGCTTCGACGGAGCGTCACCTGCGGGACAAGTACGCCATCGTGGGCGTTGGCGAGACGACCTACACGCGCGGCTCGGGCCGGACGACCCGGGCGCTGGGGACCTGGGCGATCAAGAACGCGATGGAAGACGCGGGCATGGGCCCGGGCGACATCGACGGGATGCTCTCGTATTCGAACAACGACTCGACGCCATCGCCGATGCTGGCGGGCGACCTGGGCATCCGCCTCAACTTCTACATGGATGTGTATGGCGGCGGTTCCAGCACCGAGGCGCTCATCGGCATCGCCATCGGCGTGATCGAAGCGGGGATGTGCAACACAGTCGCCATCTTCCGTTCGATGAACGGCTATTCGCAGGTGCGTATCGGCGGGACCGGGGCACGGGCGGCGGCGCCGGTCAGCGGCGATGCGCTCCACGCTCGCACTTACGGCTGGATGAGCGCGGGCCAAAACTTCAGCCAGAGCTTCATGCGGCACATGTACGACTACGGCACGACGCCGGAGCAGCTCGCGATGGTGAAGGTCATCCACAGCGAGCACGCCTCGAACAACCCGAAGGCGTACTACAAGCAGCGCTACACCGTGGACGACGTGGTGAACAGCCGCTTCATCGTGAAGCCGCTGCATCTGCTGGATTGCTGCGTGGAAACCGACAACGCGACCGCTATCATCGTGACGCGGGCGGACCGCGCTTACGACTGGCGGCATACGCCGGCACGCATCCTTTCGGTCGTTGGGCGCTGCTGTAAGCCACGCATCGACATGCATTACCAGCATGGGCCGATTTCGACGGTCGCGGGTCACTACGCAAAGGACATCCTCTGGCCGAACGCCGGGGTGGGACCCACGGACGTCGACGTGACCGGGAGCTACGACGCGTTCACGTTCACCACGATGCTCCAGCTCGAAGACTACGGCTTCTGCAAGAAGGGCGAGGGCGGAGATTACGTGAGCAGCGGCGCCATGCGGCTTGGCGGTGAACGGCCGAACAACACCAGCGGCGGGCACCTCTGCGAGGGCTACACCCACGGGATGAACATGGTCATCGAGAACGTCCGCCAGCTCCGCGGCGACGTCGACGACTACTGCCCGCAGGGCCCGGACGGCAAACGCCAGCACACCTTCGACTACAACGAGGGGAAGTGCCGGCAGGTGAACGACGTCGGGATCACGGCAAACCTGGGCTGGGCGATGCCCGGCACCGGTTCGGCCATGGTCATGAGGAAGGGATAGCAATGGCCATCACTGGTGAATACCTGGGAATGCCCGTCGCGATCGACGAGCTGGACATTGAGAACCTGGAATACTTCCGGTATTGCGCGCAGCACGATTTCCGGCTCCAGAAGTGCCAGTCGTGCGGTTACCTGCGGTACCCGCCCGGAACGGCCTGCCCGTGGTGTACCGGCATGGAGTTCGAATGGACGGCCGTCGAACCCCGGGGCGCAGTGTACTCCTACGGCGAAGTGCACCATGCCATCCAGCCGGCCTTCCGCGGTCACACGCCTTACATGATCCTGCTGGTGGAGCTGGATGCGCAGCGTGGCGAACCGTCGCCAGACGAGGGGCTGCGCGTGGCCGGGAACCTCGTCACGCCGGACGGCGAGCTTGCGCCACCGGAGATGGTGCAGCGCGTCGGCGTCGGCAGCCGGTTGCGGATGGTGTTTGTCAACGCGGGCGAGGGGATCGCTATCCCGCAGTGGACCATCGACGAGGCGGCGCCGCAGCCGGAGCGGCCATGGCGGTATCCGCAGGAGTAGGTGGTAGGCCGGCACGCGGAAGCACAAGGAGCAGGCAATGGGCTACTCGGGATACCAGCACCTCGTCGTGGACGTGAAGGACGGGATCGGGCTGGTCACGATCAACCGGCCAGATGTCTACAACGCGACGAACGACCGGCTGCACTATGAGCTGACAACCATCTGGGGCGACATGGACCGCGACCCGGAGGTGCGCATCATCGTGGTAACCGGTGCGGGCGACAAGGCATTCTCGGCGGGCGGCGACCTGGCGGACATCGAGCACCGGGCATCGCTGCCGGCAGAGGAGCGCTTCGAAGAGCTGTCGCGGGTACTGAAGGAGGCGCAGGACCTCGTCTATGGCATCGTGAACTGCGACAAGGTCGTTATCTCGGCCATCAACGGCGTTGCCGTGGGCGCCGGGCTGGCCGTAGCGTTGCTGGCCGACATTTCAGTGATGGCGGATGACGCGCGGCTGAGCGACGGGCACCTGCGGCTCGGCGTGGCGGCGGGGGACCACGCGGCGATGGTGTGGCCCCTGCTCTGCGGGATGGCGAAGGCGAAATACTACCTGTTGACCGGCGACTTTGTGGATGGGCGCGAAGCAGAGCGTATCGGGCTGGTGAGCGAGGTGCAGCCGCGCGAGCAGGTGCTGCCGAGAGCGATGGAGATCGCCGGCCGCATGGCCGCGGGGCCGCAGATGGCCCAGCGCTTCACGAAGCGGGCGCTGAACCAGTGGCTGCGCCAGGGCGGGCTCATCTCGTTCGATTACTCGGCGGCACTGGAGCTGTTCGGGTTCGTATCTGCAGACCCGGCGGAAGGAGCGAAGGCCATCAACGAAAAGCGGCCGCCGCAATTCCCGTCGGCATCGGGGTAGGACGGCAACGCGCCGGACACCGGCGTTGTACACTGGCGACATGACAGGACAGCAGGGCGATAGCAACGAGGTTGCGCGGCGGCTCGGGCGGTCAGCGGGCAAGTTTGCGCGGGCCGCACGCAAGGCAGCGAAGAAAGCGCAGCCCGAGGCCGAGCGCCTCGCGCACGAGGCGCGGCCCGCAGCGCAGCGCTTTGCGAACCATGCCCGGCCCGCGGCCGAACGCGCTGGACGCTTCGTGCAGGAGCACAACCAGGAAATCCGGTCGGTCGCCGGGAACAGCGCCCGGATGATGGCGTACCGATCGTCGCCGCCGATGCTGCGGCCCATCGTGAGCATCGTGGTGGACGAGATGGCAAAGCGCCCGAACAACCGGAACCGGCAGCGCGACGCCGGGCAGCAGGACGAAACGCCACCGCCCAGCACCGACGCTCGATAGCGCTACCGGGGCTCTGACGGCTCCTTCTCTTCAAGCCACGCGTTGAAGCGTGGCTTTCGCTTGTCGCGGAACGCCGCAACACCTTCGCGGGCGTCCGGGTGATGGTCGCTTATGGCCGTCTTCCCGGCGATGTCGTCGAGGGACTGGGCGAAGGTCACCTCGGCAGCATTGTAGATGGTGGACTTGAGCAGGCGCATGGCGACCTGGGGGCCGTTCGCGAGCTCCTGCGCGAGCTCCATCGTCCGGGGCATCAGCTCGCCGGGCTGGACTGTTTCGTGCACCAGTCCGAGCTCCTGTGCTTCTTCGCCACCCACGATGCGGTTTCGCATCATGAAGTCCATGGCCTTCGCGACGCCAAGGAGCTGCACGAGCAGAAAGTGACCGCCTTCGTCCGGGAGGAGGCCAAAGCGGAGCGTGCCGCTGCCGATGCGCGCTTCGGTTGAAGCAATGCGGAAGTCGCAGGAAAGCGCGAGTGACATGCCGGTCTGGATGGCAAAGCCGTTGATTGCGGCAATGGTGAGCTTGTCGAGCTTGCGGATTGCCTGGTTCACGGGCTGGGAATTGACACGCAGTCCTTCGTAGGTGCCTATACCCGTGTCGTGGCCACGGGGTATGCCGGGCATGACGGTGTTCTCGCCGCCCGGTTGCGGGCGTCCAGTTATGTCGTCACCTGCGGAGAATGCCCGGCCGGAACCCGTGAAGACGATGACGCGGACCTCGTCACGCATCTGCGCCTGCGTCAGGACTTCGACCAGGTCGCGCTTGGTGTGATGGGTGAGGCCGTTGAGGCGCTCGGGCTGATTGAACGTGATGATGCCGATGCCGGGCGATTCGAGCGTGACATCGAACCCGCGATAGCTGCCGGTGAACATGAAACCCTCCTTGACGAGCTGCTGTCGCCCGGGGAGGATACCGCAGCGGGATGCCTATGCGCCGACGGGACGCTCCGGCGGCCGCGCGAGCAGGAAGGCGGTGCCCCCCAGCCCGGCGAGGACAGCGAGGACGGTGAAGCCATACTGGTAGGTGTCCTGGGCGTCGTAGAAGGCGCCGGCGATAATGGGGCCGCCGATCATGCCAACAGTCGAAACGAGAGTGGAAAAGCCCATGATCTTGCCGAATGCGGCGCGGCCAAAGTAATCGGCGCGCATCGACGCCATGAGCGGGCCGCGAATACCCCAGGCAAGCCCGTGCAAGACCGCGAAGACCAGGATCATCCAGAGGGCCGTCCCGTACGCGAGGAAGATGAGCGCGATCGCGTGCCCCGCCATGCAGGCGACAACAAGCGCACGCTTATCCATGCGGTCGCCGATGAAGCCACCCCCGAGCTGGCCGGTGATTTGCAGGGCTGTCATGAAGACGACAATGCCGCCGGCCGCGGAGAGGCTGAAGCCCTCGGCTTCGGTGAGGTGCGGTATGAGGTGCACCATGACGGCGGCGACGATGAGCAGCGCCGACCCGTGGCCGATCGAAAGGAACCAGAACGGCGGAGACTTGAGCGCCTCGCGAGTCGTGAAGTCGCGTGACTGGTCGATTTCGATTGGGCCCTCACCGCCCTCGCCCCCGGCTGCGGCTTCCTTCGGCGGGTCGCCGTCCGGGAGCAAGCCGTAGTCTTCCGGCCGCCGCTTGATGACGAAGCTGAGCGGCAGACCAATGCACAGGATGATGATGCCGGAAGCCAACGCGGTCCCGCGCCAGCCGAAGGTCTCGAGCGACCAGGTGACACCCGGGACCATGAGGGCGCCCGCGGCGAAACCCGTGAGGAGGATGCCAAGGGCAGTCGAACGATGACGGGCAAACCAGTTCACAACAGTCGTGCTGAGTGGCAAGAACCCGCTGAGCGCCGCACCGATGGCCATCACGAGGATGGCCGCGAAGAACGTGACGACGTGCTGGACCTGGCTGAAGAGCATGAAGCCGCCGCCAAACAAGACGACCCCGACGCGGATGACAGCCCCGGGGCCGAACTTGTCGATGAGCCAGCCTTCGATGGGCCCGAGGAGGCCAATCTCGGCGCGCATAAACGAGAAACCTGCGCCGAGCAGCGTGCGGCTCCAGCCGAAGTCTTCGCGCAGCATGACGACGTAGGCGCCGTAGGACTGCATGAGCAGCCCGGACACCATCATGTTCAGGACAACGCCGGCCGAGACAATCCACCAGCCGTAGAAGATGCGCGCATGCCAGGGGCGCGAGGCGCTGTCTTCGGCCGTGCTCGCAGGGTTCGCCACGTTGTGTGATTCGCTCCTGTCGTGCTCATGCCGGGGTTATGACCCGGCGTGGCGCGAGACACGCTGAATGGTGGACAAGCCTACCAGCTTCCGGCTGAACGGGAAGCCTCGTGGTAATTCGAAGCTACCTTCCTTCGAACTGCGGTGTGCGCTTTTCCACATAGGCGCGGAACGCTTCCTGGGTGTCGCGGCTCTGCGTGATGCGCTTGTGGCGCGCGGTCTCCAGGTCGACGAAATCGCCCATGGACATCCGCTCGGCTGCCACGTAGTGGGACTTGAGCGTGTTGATGGCGAGCGGGGCCGCTGAACCAAGGCGGTCGACCATCGCCTTCAACTCATCGTGGAACTTGTCGTCGTCCCAGACACGTGCGACCAGGCCCATTTGCCGGGCCTCTTCGGCGGAGAACTTCTCGGTGAAGAAGGAAAGCTCACGCGCCTTCGCCGCGCCGACGAGCCGGGGGAGACTCCACGGCAGGCCCATATCGCCGGCGACCGCGACATTCAGGAATGCTGTATTGAACATCGCCGAGCGTGTGGCGACGCGGATATCACAGCCGCATGCCCAGCCAAAACCGGCGCCCGCACATGGCCCGTTCACCGCGGCAATGGTGACGGCCGGCATTTCGTGTAGCAGGACAGGGATGCGGAAGTGCTCGGGCTGGCTATCGGCGTCGTCTTCCGTGGCGTCTTTGCCGCTGTAATGGTTCAGGTCGGCGCCGGGGCAAAAGGAATTGCCCGCGCCAGTCAGGACCAGCACCTTCACTCGCGGGTCATCCTTCGCACCGGACAGGGCCTCATGGGTTTCGCGGAGCATCCGGTTGGTGATGCCGTTGCGGCTTTCGGGCCGGTTCAGCGTCAGCGTCGCGACGTTCCCGTCGATTTCGTAGCGAATGGTCGAATAGGCGCCCATGTGATCCTCCGGAGGGTGATGTGCTTGTATTCCGCCCGATGCTACGCGGCTCGCCGGGGGATGTCGCGGGCGCGCCTCAGGAGGTGCCGTTGAAACGGTTGGTAAGCGGGAGGCGTCTATCGCGGCCGAAGGCGCGGGGCGTGATCTTCACGCCGGGCGGCGCCTGGCGGCGCTTGTATTCGTTCCTGTCGACGAGCCGGATGACCCGGCGGACCACATCGGGTTCGAAGCCAGCGGACACGATCTCGTCGAATGTACGGTCGTCCTCCACGTAGGCGCGCAGGATGGGATCGAGGATGCTGTAGTCGGGGAGCGAATCGACGTCGAGCTGATCCGGCTTGAGCTCGGCGCTCGGTGGCTTGGCAATCGTCCGCTCCGGAATGCGCTCACGGCCTTCGCTTTCGTTTCGCCAGCGGGCAATGTCGTACACGAGAGTCTTCGGCACGTCTTTGATGACAGCGTATCCTCCGGCCATGTCGCCATAGAGGGTTGCATAGCCGGTTGCCATCTCGCTCTTGTTCCCGGTCGCGAGCACAAGCGCTCCAAATTTGTTCGAGAGCGTCATGAGCACGTTGCCACGCTGCCGGGATTGCAGGTTTTCCTCGGCGGTGCCTTCTTCGGTGCCTTCGAACGCCGAGGCCAGCATATCGAGCATTGCCGCATGCGCCGGCTCGATAGGGATCGTCAGGAAGCGGATACCAAGGTTTGCGGCGAGCTGGCGTGCGTCATCGAGGCTGTGGTCGCTCGAAAAGCGGCTCGGCATGGCGACACCTGTCACGGCATCGGCCCCGACCGCGTCGGCAGCGATCGTCGCGACGACTGCCGAATCGAGGCCACCTGAGAGCCCGATGAGCGCCTCGCGAAAGCCGGATTTCTGGATGTAGTCGCGGGTTGCCGTCACGAGGGCGTTCCACACTTCTTCCGGGGTCGCCATGGGTTCGCTTATGACGCCGCGCAGCGGCCCCTGGCGATCGCATGCAAGCGGAAGGCCGACGTCGATGATCTCGTCGACTTCGTCGATTTCGCGCGCCCGGCGCTCGTTGCGCCAGCGTGGTTCGTGAAGGCGCCGCTGGGCGACGGCGTCGAGGTCGACATCGCAAACGAGGAGTTCCTCGGCAAACTGGCCGGCACGCGCCAGTGGTTCGGCCGACGCATCGAACACGACAGACCCGCCGTCGAACACGAGCTCATCCTGGCCGCCGACCATGTTCAGGTACGCAACGGTGACCAGGTTGTCGTTGGCGCGGGTTGCAAGCATCCGCTCGCGGCCGGCCCGGCGGTCTACGTGATAGGGCGAAGCGTTGATGTTGATGTAGAGCTCGGCGCCGCCGAGCGCGATGGCGTCGAGCGGAAAGCCGGGATACCAGATGTCCTCGCAAATGCCGACACCGAAACGCAGGGAGCCGGCGCGATACACGGGTGCGCGGTAGCCGGCGGCGAAATAGCGTTCTTCGTCGAAGACGCCATAATTTGGCAGGCGCACCTTGTCGTAGGTGTCGACCCAGCGGCCATCGGCGAGCACGGCGGCCGCGTTACGGGCTTCGCCATTGCGCCAGTCAACGAATCCAACAACGGCGATGATCCCCTCAGTCGCTTCGACCAGCGCCGCAAGCGTTTCGCGGGAGGCTTCGCAGAAGGAACGTCTGAGCAGGAGGTCTTCGGGCGGATAGCCCGTGACGGCAAGCTCGGGGAAGGCGACGATGTCGCAGCCTTCGTCGCGGGCGCGGGCGATGAGCGCCCGGATGGCGTCAGCATTGCCGGGCAGGTCGCCGACGACCGGGTTCATCTGCGCGAGGGCGATGCGGGTGACGCGCACGGCGCCTCCATTGCTGGTGATGGCTCCGAGTATAGCGGCGGTGAGTTCTTGCGCCGATACCACCGGGTAGCGGGTTGTGATGGATCCTCCTACTTTTTCGTAGCTTTCAACACAAGCGGAGGGTTTTTCCACCGTGAGGAGCGCCGCGTTAGACTGGCGGTGGAAGGGAGCTGCCTGATGATGAATGTTCTCGCGATGATCCTTGCTGGCGGACAGGGCGACCGGTTGTCGATTCTTTCGGAGCAGCGCGCGAAGCCTGCGGTGGTGTTCGGCGGTCATTATCGGATCATCGATTTTGCCTTGAGCAACACGGCGAACAGCGGCATCACGAAGGTGGGCGTCCTGACGCAATACCGTCCGCGCTCCCTGGTGAACCACATCCGCGCGGGGCAGGCTTGGGGCCTCGACCGGCTGGACTCCCACGTCCAGATTCTTCAGCCGTACCTGGGCCGGGGCGACATGGACTGGTACCAGGGGACTGCGGACGCCGTTTACCAGAACCTGTACATGATCGAGGACTCGAAGGCGCGCGAGGTACTGATCCTCGCAGGCGACCAGATTTACCTGACGTCGTACAACAACTTGATCGCGTACCACCGGAGCCAGGCAGCGGACGCAACGGTTGCCGTCTACTCGGTGCCGAAAGAGGACGCCAGCCGCTTCGGCGTCCTGGACCTCGACCAGAATGGCCGGGTCGTCGATTTCGAGGAGAAACCGGCGAACCCCAGGTCTCCGTGGATCTCGATGAGCGTGTACTGCTTCAACAAAGATGTGCTTGTCGAGCAGCTCCAGGAAGATGCGAACCGCGGAGACGAAAGCCAGCACGACTTTGGGAAGAACATCATCCCGCGCATGTACCAGACACACCGGGTGTTCGGTTACCAGTACCACGGCTACTGGCGCGACGTGGGGACGGTGGAATCGTACTGGCAGGCGCATATGGACCTGCTGGACGAACGCCCGGAGCTGGACCTGGCGCACGAGGATCTGAAGTTACGCACCCCCGGCCCGATCCAGCCGCCGGCGAAAATCGGGCCGAAGGCTTCCGTCCAGCAATCGATGATTTCGCCGGGCGCGGTCGTGAACGGCTCCGTCTACCGCTCCGTCATCTCGCCCGGCGTAGTGATCGAAGAAGGGGCGGAGGTGCGCGAGTCGATCATCCAGCATGACGCGGTCGTGCGTGCGGGAAGCGTCGTCGAGCGGACCATCGTGGACAAAGAGGTCGACGTTGGCAGTGGGAGCCACATCGGCAGCGGCGATGCATCGATCCCCAACCAGGAGCGCCCGGATATCGTGTACACGGGCCTCACGATCCTGGGCAAACGGGCGATAATCCCGCCGCAGTTCTCGGTCGGCCGGAATGTCGTCGTCGGCCCCGGCGTCCAGGACGAGTTGCGAGACAAGCCAGGGCTGGCGGCTGGCGAAACAGTCCACCCGGTCCACATGCCTTTGCATTTGTTCGTGTGAGTGTGCGTCTCTATACCCTCGACGAAGCACGCGAGACGTTACCGGTCATCCGGCCGGTACTGGAAGAGCTCGTGGAAGCGAGCCAGCAGCTCGCCCGCCTGCAACAGGAGGTGAGCACAACGCGGCGGGCTACACTGGCTGACGGGAACCTGGTCGCGGACCCCTGGGATGAGACGCCGGAGGAGGAAGCGCCTCTTGCCGAGGCACAGGCAACCGTGGAGCGCTGTCTCGCCGAGCTCAACGGCCGGGGGATCGAGGTCAAAGACCCGGGCCGGGGGCTCATCGACTTCTACCACGAACGCGAAGGCCAGGTCGTCTACCTTTGCTACCTCCTCGGCGAACCCGACATCGAATACTGGCACACGCTCGAAGGCGGGTTTGCGGGCAGGCAGCCAATCTAGTTCTGGTCGTGTCCGAGCATGCTGGCGAACATGCGAGGCAGACGCAGGGACCCCGTGTCACACGAATCCAGCGCCCCGAAAACGACAAGGCGAGAGCACAGGCCTGTGCTCTCGCCTGACATTCGAGCCGGAGTGTCCCTAGAGCATGAGCGCTCCGCCGATCGGCGTCACAATAACCCCGAGGATGTTAGGGTTCCCGACCGGGCACGTGGAGGTGACGGTCACCATACCCGAACTGTCGAAACTCACATCATGCGTCCACCCCCCTTTTCCGCTGGCTTCGAAGAAGGGGAAGATGCCGGCCTCGGCCGCCGCCTTGAATGTGGTCTGCGAGGACGCGTCGAAGCGCGCATCCGAGGTCATGTTGACCTTGATGCCATTGACCACGACGAGGGCGCTTGAGGTCCGCAGCATGTTGCCGTTTTTCCCGAACGTGTCTTCCCATGTGGGAGGAGTGTTCTTCCAGACGACATTGTTGTTGTTCTGGTAAGCGAGGTTCAGCGCCGCCGAGTTGTACCAGGGCTGATAGCTCGAGAGGATAGGGTCGCTGCTCGGCTTCGCCAGGGGGCCGGCAGTGAAGGTGATGAGGTGGTCGAAGCTGGCGGTGATCGTGAGCCCCGAATTGATGAGCGATGTCGTCAACTGGTTGTAGCTCCCATGCGCCGAGCCCGCGAAAATGTCGTAGAGGCCACCCATCTCCGCCTTCGCCCACGTGTGGCTCAAGTCACTCGATTCGGATGATGAACTCAGGCTAACCGACGCCGAGGGCGCGGACGCGATTGCGCTCTTCAGTTGCTCGATCGTCGCGTTGTACGCCTTTGTTCCACCCGTACCGCCTCCGGCTGCCAGCCACATCTGCATGGCTACCGGCACGACGCCCTGAGAGACCTGCTGATAGGCAGTATAGGCTTCCTGGGCCTGGCCGGGTGGCATGTGCATCTGCGACCAGTCCTGGAACAGCGCAAGGATTCCACCCTGCGGCATCGTGGGGTTTGTGTTGAGGTACTCAACCCAGCGCGAATAGTAGTCACCCATCGCGGATTGAAACGCCCCGGCGTTTTGCGGGTTAAGGTTCGCAATCACGGCACCGTAGTCTGTGGAAAAGACGTTCGCCTGTGACGGGTTGTAGAAGTTGCTCACCGAAAGGGGAGGAACGACGTCCAGGACATTCCAGAGTGATTCCGACGTGGACCCGAGCGGTGCGTTCCCCTGGAAAAGCTGGAACGTGGAAGGGTCAAGATTGCAGGCCGTGGTAATGGCGTTGTACCACTGGGCGTTGAGTGTCGACATGGCCTTCTCGGCTTCTGAGTTGCCGTTTGCTTGCAGGGCCGTCCCCATGTCCTTGTCGTTTGCGTTGCCGATAACTTGAGGCGCGGCGTTCTCGCGCTGTCCCGGCGCCGAAATGGCGGCTCCATTGTCCCAAAGAAGCTGAACACTCGAAGGGGCGCCGTTGGCGATCATTCCGGGACGACCATTGACCTGAAAATTTACGGTCTGGCCGACTGCGATGTCGTGCAACTCCAGAGAACCGCCGGTTGGCTGCCAGCCAACGGTCCCGGGTGTGTCGTACCCCTGTCCTGTCCGGTAGCAGTGGACGGTGCCGCTGATCTCGGTCGCCCGCACGTCCTTTACGTTTCCGGGCTGCAGATTCTGAACTGTCATGATCTTCCTTTCCGTTTTGGGATCTGGCTGAAGCTACTGGATTCTCATCGTGTACCGACATTGCCATTTGGATTACCATTGGTGGCTAATTTGTGTAATTTTTTCAGCATTAAACAGCGCCCCTATTCGGACGGGCTACTGTATTGCAACGTCCAGGCGTTGGCCTGGCTGTGCGCTGAGGGCAAGCCCTTCTCGGGAGGTCGCGGCCGCCAGGACCGGCTCTTGCTCAGGAGCACGGGAACGTCACTCCCCGGGTGCTGCGTCAGGTAGGATGCCGGCATACAATTCGGCTCAGCAGTCCCCGGGAGGCCCTATGGCGACACAGACGCGCGACATCTACCTGACCGCAAATGGGATACGGCACCACGTGATCGCCCGGGGTGACCAGGAGCGCCCCATCGTGATGATGATCCACGGTCTCACCCAGCAGGCACATGTCTTCGACGACATCGCCGCGGTGTTGGCGGAGGACTACCACGTCTACTCCCTGGATGTCCGGGGTCGGGGGGAAAGCGAATGGGGAAAGCCGAACGGTTACCACTTCGCGAACTACGTGGAAGACCTGGAAGCGGTGCGTGAGGGGCTCGGCATCCCGAGTTTCGCCCTTGTGGGGACATCGATGGGCGGTCTCATCTCGATGCACTACGGTGCGAAGTATCCCCGGCACGTGTCGGCGATCGCGATGAACGACATCGGCCCGGATATCGACCCTTCAGGGCTGCATCGGATCCTGTCCATGGCGGCGGAGGCGCCGGAGGCCTTCCAGGACCTCCGCACGGTTGCCAGCTATTACCGGCGGGAAAACGCGCCGGTTCTCGCAAAGCGCAGCGACGACGAAGTGATCGAGTATGCGCGCTGGCACGTGCGGAAGAACGACCTGGGCGTCTACGTGTGGAAAATGGACCCGGCGTTGCGCGAGCGGCGGGAGCCGGACGTCTCTCAGCCGGACCCCTGGGAAAGCTTCCGGGCGCTTGCATGCCCGCTACTGGTGCTGAGGGGCGCGGACAGCGACATCCTGACGCCGCCGATTGTTGACAAGATGCGCGAGGCGCAGCCGGACGCTCAGTTGGTAGAAGTGCCGGGCGTTGGACACGCACCGAGCCTCATGGAGCCGGAGGCGAAAGAACCGCTACGCCGGTTCCTTGCGGGCGTCCTCGGGACGCGGTAAGTACCTACCCGGCTGCCGAAGACCCTGTACCGCCGGGATTGGCCGTTGCGAACACGAAAATGGGGGCCGTTAGGCGGCCCCCGCTTTTCTTTGTGTCCCTGGAAGGTCTACTTCTGGAGGACGTGAATGGTGCAGGCCGAGCACAGGCCGATGACGTGTGCGAGGCCGACCTTCGAATTCTCGACCTGGCGGTCACCCGCCTGGCCGCGGAGGTGGAAGACGATCTCGGCGATGTTGGCGACACCGGTCGCGCCGAGCGGATGGCCCTTGGAGAGAAGGCCACCGGAGGCGTTCACAACTGCCTTCGACTTCGGCGAGTAGCTCTTGTCGACATACGGCGCGACGTCCTCTTCGTACTTGGTCGGGATCTTGTTGCCGATCCACGGCGCACCGCTGGCGACGTGGGCGCCGGCCTCGCCGTCGCCGCAGAGGCCGAGGTTCTCATAGTGGAGGAGCTCGGCAGTCGCGAAGCAGTCATGGAGCTCGACCTGGTCGAGGTCCTCGGGGCCGACACCCGCGGTCTCGTACGCGATGTCCGCGGCGTTGCGGGTGAGGGTGTTGATGTCGGGAAGGGTGAGGTCGCGGTCACTGAACGGGTCACTGGTGAGCGCGCTGGCCGCAACCTTGATCGGCTGGGTGGTGAACTGCCGCGCCTTCTCGGCTGAGCAGATGACCGTCGCCGCGGCGCCGTCGCCGGTGGGGCAGCACATGAGGAGCGTGTTCGGATAGGCGATCACGCGGCTATTGAGGACCTCATCGAGCGGCGATTCCTTCTGGTACTGGGCCAGGGGGTTCGCCGTGCTGTGGTAGTGGTTCTTCACGCTGGCGAGCGCGAACTGCTCCTGGCTGGTGCCATGGGTCCGCATATGCTCCATGCCGGCCATACCGAAGACGGCGGGCATCATGTAGGAGCCGACGCGGCCTTCGAGGCTGGTGGCCGGGTCACCGCGGGAGCCGAGGAGACCCTGCTTGCCCATCTGCTCGCTGCCAAGCGCGATAACCATATCGTAGGCGCCGGAGGCGACAGCGAAGTATGCCTCGCGGAAGGCAGTGGAGCCGGTCGCGCAGGCGTTGGCGACGTTCACGACCGGGATGCCGGTCTGGCCCATCTGCTGGAGAATGCGCTGACCGGAGCCGCTGGTCTGGTACAGGTTGCCGCTATAGAGCGCCTCGACGTCCTTCATCCCGGCGCCGGCATCCTTGAGCGCTTCGAGACCTGCCTGGGCGGCGAGCTGTGCGACGTCACGGTCGGGATAGCGACCGAACTTGATCATTGATGCGCCAACGATGGCTACTTCTCGCATGATTCCTCCTTGTGTGCGAGCGGCGTCCGGATCCTAGGCCGGGCAGAACTTGTAGGCGACGTACTTGTTGCCTTCTTTGTCCTCGGAGACTTCCTCGGTGTACATCCGAACCTTCATCCCGAACTTGATGTTTTCGGGCTCGGGCTCGATATCTACGATGTTCGTGTTCACCGAGACGCCTTCGGGAAGGTCAACCACGGCTGCGATGTACGGCGCCTTCACGTACGGCGTGGCCTGGTGAATGATCGAATAGACCCAGACTTCGCCCTCCGTGCTCAGGATTTCCTCGGTGAACGGCCCCTGGCCGCTGCACTTCCCGCAGAACAACCGCGGTCCCACGTAGAGTGTATTACAGTTTGAGCAGCGGCTGCCGAACAGGCGGTCTTGATCCCGTGTTTCCCCAAGCTTGAGGTGCGGGACAATGGGACGGATTTCCGGCGCGGTTTCGGTGGCGCTATCAGCCAAGCGCGATCTCCTCCTTCTCTGGATGGTATCCGGCAAGGGAAGCCCGGCCGGATGGTACGTTTGACAATCGGCCCATTGTTGTCCGCCACGGCTGGCGCGTCAACACAGGTGTCGTCCTGGTAGACCGGCAAGTGCGCCTAGGAGCCGCCCGCAGCTGCGGCTGCGTGCTCGCGCGCCGGGAACCGATCCAGCACGTCGATGGCGTTGGGCGCCACTTCCTTGCAAGCGCCACACTGCACGCAGAGTTCATCATCGATGGTCCACGTGCCATTGTCGTCATAGAAGGCCGACGCGGGGCAGATATCGACGGCATCGGGCAGCTGCGGGTCAGTCTGCGACCGGACCACATATCGATGAAGGCCGTCGAGACTGCCAGCGGGGTCGCGGCGATGGTTAATGACGTAGTGGAACTCGTCCTCGAAGAAGTTCAGCGCGAGCTTGACCGAGGTGAGGGTGAACTGGCCGTGGAGGCAGTTCGACCATACGAGCGTCTGGATGAGGTCGCGTAGCCGTTCGATGTCGGATTCGCGCGCGGTCCCGTTTTCCATCTTCCGGAGCAGCTCCACGGCACGGGCCGAGCCGCCCTGGCACGTGGTGCAACGTCCGCAGGACTCGAACTCGCAGAAACTGACCATCCACAGGCACAGGTCGACGATGTTCGTATGCTGGTCGAAGAAGACAATGCCGCCGGAGCCGAGGAACATGCCCCGCTCGCGGTAGGGGTCGAGGGCGAGCGGGAGGTCGGCATCGTGGGCGGGCAAGATGCCGGAGAGGGGGCCGCCCGCCTGGAAGCCCTTGAGTTCGCTGCCCTCGGTGAGGCCGCCAGCATAGCGCTCGATCAATTCGCGGACGGTGGGGCCGTAGGGGATTTCGGCGCAGCCCGGCTGGTTGACGCAGCCGGAGAAGGTGAACATCTTGGTGCCCTTGTCCTTCTGGTCGCTGACTTCGCTCCACCAGAGGGCGCCGTTGCGCATGATGAGCGGGGCATTGGCGTAGGACTCAACGTTGTTGACATTGGTCGGCATGTTCCAGAGGCCCGCCTGGGCGGGGAAGGGTGGCTTGATGCGCGGCATACCGCGGTAGGCGTCGATCGAGCTCATGAGGCCCGTCTCTTCGCCGCAGACGTAGGAACCCGCCCCGCGGAACACGACCATGTCGAAGTCAAAGCCGGTGCCGAGGATATCGGTCCCCAGCAGTCCCTTCTCGTAGGCCTGGTCGACGGCTGTCTGCAGGCGCTCGACCGCGAGCGGGTATTCGTACCTGACGTAGATGTAGCCCTCGCGCGCGTTGGATGCGAGCGCGGCGATCATCATGCCTTCGATGATGAGGTGGGGGTCGCCTTCCATGAGGACGCGGTTGACCCACGAGCCCGGGTCGCCTTCGTCGGCGTTGCAAACCATGTAGCGCGGGCTCGCCGAGGCATTGCGCAGGAAGTCCCACTTCCGGCCGGTCGGGAAGCCTCCACCCCCACGGCCACCGAGGCCGCTGTCAAGCATCTCCTTGATGATGTCCTCGTCGGACATTTCGAGCGCGTGGCCGAAGCCTTCGTAGCCGTGATGTGCGAGGTAGTGGTCGATGTTACCCGGGTCGATGGTGCCGCAATTGGCCATGAGCCGACGGACCTGGCCAACCATGAAGGGGTGATCGCTGAGGAGGTCAATCTCTCCGGTGGGGTTGCCTTCGACGACGCCCAGGGCCCATTCGGGGATGTCGACGCCTTCGACGACCGTTTGCTGCAGGAACTCTTCAACACGGTCCGGCGTGATCTCTGCGTAGAGCACCGTACGCGTCCCCGCGGCGGTCCGGACGGTCACGGTCGGTTCGAGCCAGCAGAACCCCCACGAGCCCGTGACGTTAATATCCACCGCGATGTTCTGCGTCCGGGCGACCTCGTGCATCTTCTGGAGCGTCTCTTCCGCTCCCCGGGCGAGCGATGAGGTGTCGACGCAAACATTCACGCGCGGCCGGCCGGAGGCGCGCTCGGCGGCCCATTTCTGCTGTGCGGAGTCGATCAGTGCCTGGAGCTGCTTGTTCATTCGGAACCTTTCACGCGACGGGCCAGGTGAATAGCGTCGACAACGGAAAGGTTGCCGACAACTTTCTCATTCACCCAGACCTGTGGCGCTTCGTGGCAGGTGCCATTGCACTGGCCCAGGTGGAGCCCGTAGCGGTGATCATCGGAATGGCCGCCCATGGGCATATTAAGCTCGGCTTCGAGCGCCCGGCGGATGCGGTCGCCCCCGCGCATATGGCAGGCGGGGCCGCTGCACCATTTGATCTCGGTTTCGGGCGGCGGTTCGGTCCGGAAGTCGTCGTAGAAAGAAACCGTCCCGTAGACGAGGGCCGGCGTGGTGTTGAGCTGCCGCGCCACGACTTCGATGGCCTTGCGGGTGATGTAGCCGTAGGTGTCCTGGATCCGGTGGAGGGCCGGCATGACATGGCCACGGCCCGGCCGGAAGTCGGCGACCAGCTTTCGCAATTCTTGTGTGGTGGGCTCAGCTTTCACTCGGAACGGCTCGCTTGTGAAATCTTGCACTCACTATATCCATGCCCCTTTCGCGGCGGCAACCGAAGGCGCGTCGCGGTCCATCAGTGCAGCGACTTCTTCACCCAGGCGCAGCGAGTAGTTCTGTCCGCGGTCTTCGGGGTAGACCTGCGTTGTATTCGCAAGATAAAGCCCGGGGACGCCAGTGCGGAAGGGCGGGATGGATTTCGAGTAGTTCGTGCCGATGACTGGCTGACCGCCGGGGTCCTTGAAGAACCACTTTTCGCGCACCCATGAGGGGTCGAAACGCGGATTGATGACCTTGAGCCCTTCCAGGTAGTGCTCGAACACTTCGTCGGCTTCCATCTCCAGCACCGGGTGGCCCGGGGACACATAGTTCGAAAGGTAGAGGATGTGGTTGCCGTCGTAATCTTCGGGGCGCATGAAATTCGTGTGTTCCACGCACGCGACGAAGGGCAGGTCGTCGGCGATGCTCAGCCAGTACATGTCGGTGAGCGGCCGATTCAGGGTCAGCACGAGGCAGGTCGCCCACTGGTACTTCACGCTGTCGAGAATCGCCGCGTAGTCGGCAGGCAGGTCCGGGGCGATCCGGCGCGTAATGATATTCGGGGTGGTCATGAGCACCTGGTCGAACGGGAAGAACTCACCCCCGGCACGGAGGCCGGTGGCCGCACCGTCTTCAACGGAGACCTGCTCGGCATTGGTATTGAGGTGGATAGTGCCGCCGCGCCCTTCGATGAGCCCGGCGAGCGCTGTGTAGTAGCGACGGAAGGATCCTTCCAGGTATCCGAGCGATTCCTTCGAGCCAGTCCCCTTCCGGGAGGCAAAGCGCAGGTAGATCTTGTTCCAGAGCCAGACCATCCCGACGTCATCGGCGTGGTCGGCGAACTTGCCACGTAGGAGTGGGCCCCAGAAGGCATTGAAGGCCCGGGACCCAACGGCGCGTTCCATCCACCCGCGCGCGGTCACGTTCTCATATTTGTCGAGGCCGTCGGCCTGGCGGCGGAGATAGAGCGCGACGAGCCCCAGGCGGATGCGGCTGGCGAGCGGGATGGCATCGAAGCGCAACAGGTCGAACGGGGTGACGAAAGGATAGCGCTTCCCGTTCACGAGGTGGCCGTTGTAAGGCTCGATCCAGCGAAGGTGGTGACCAAGGCCAAGCTCGTGAATATAGCGGATGGCCACCGTGTCGCTGGTGAACAGGTGATGGTAGAAGCACTCGAGCGGTGTGCCGCCTACCGGGAAGGTGACGACCTGTCCACCAACTTCATGCCGGCCTTCGAACAGGGTGACCTCGTGGCCGAGTTCCTGGAGGGTCTTTGCCGCGGCAAGCCCGGCAACGCCTGCGCCTACAATACCGACCCTCATTGGACGGGCACCCGCTCTTCTTCAGTAACAGGGACGCGTTCGCGGGTTATACGCAGGAGTGAGATACCAAAGCTCCAGAGGATAATGAGCCCAAGGATGGTCGTCGGGATGAAGATGACCGCGTGGGCGATGATGGAATAGGCTGCGGCGAGCCCGGCGGGGACCCCCGCACTCATGAGCACCAGTTTGGCGGCCCATTCGAAAGGCCCGGTGCCACCAAAGAATGTCGGAATAATGATCGCGAGGTTCGCGGCCGCAAGCAACATGCAGTAATGCGCAAAGGACACGCCGAGTCCGAAGCCGAGGCCAATCACGGCATAGGCGGCCGCTTCGACCGTCCATGCGGCCATGCTCAGGCCCAGCACCATCAGCATGGTGCGCCAGTCGTGGACCGAGCGGAGGCCCAGGACCAGCGAGTCGGCGATGTGCGTGGCCTGCGCTTCGAGCTTGCGGGGGAGAAAGCCGGCGAGCCAGTGCATCAGCCGCTTTGCCCGCGTCTCCGAAAGCGTCAGCACATAGAAGGTGGTGAGCGCGATGACAAAGAGGATGGTAGACGCGAGCGCGATGAGCTGGAGGCGCTCGTCCCCGAACCCCACAAACAGGGACGAAACGAGGAGCAGAAAGACGAGCATGGTGCCGTCGAAAAGACGTTCGACCCCGATTGTCCCGAGGGTGGCGACGCGGGAGACGTTCTCACGCTGGCCCAGCACAACGGCACGGACAATCTCACCCGCCCGCGCGGGTAGGAGGTTGTTCGCCATGTATCCGATGATCTGGTACGAAAACAGGCGCGGCGGGGAAATGTTCGCGACGGGCCGCATGAGGATGGACCAGCGGATGCACCGGATAGTCAGGGCAATGAAGAGGACCCCGATGGCGGGGAGCATGTACCAGTAGTTCGCTTCGCCGAAGGCGTCAGCGATTTCGCGCGGGTGCGTGGCACGGAAGAAGAGATAGATGAAGACCACGCTGATGCCGAGCGCGAGCCAGAAGCGAAAGGTACGCAGTAGAGGTATCAGGTGCTCCCCGGGGTGGTGAATTAGAAGGGTTCAAACAGCCGGACTTGTCCACTCCCGCCTTCAACGACCCAGATCCTACCACCGGGGGTTTCGACAATCCCGTAGGGGCGGTTAAGCGGGACTTCTGGGTCTTCGACCACTGATTCGAGTGTGCCGTCTGGCGCGTACACGTGGACTTCGCCGGCGAGCGGGACAGACGCGGCGATCCGGCCGTCCTCCAGCACAGTGAGGTAGGGCTTGTCTTCAACGTCCTGCCCGCCCCAGCCTTCGACCGGGAACTCGGATACGAACTCGCCGTCGCTGTCGAATGCTTGGATGCGGGCATTGAACATGTCGGCAACGTAGATCGTCCCCTCGCGGTCGGACGCCAGGCCAACGGGCTCGCTGAACTCACCGGGGCCACTGCCGGGACCCCCAATGGTGTCGAGATACTCGCCGTCGAGCGAGTAGACCTGGATACGCGAGTGGCCGGTATCGGTTACCCAGATGCGGCCCTGGTCATCAACCACGGCATCACGCGGCCCAAAAAGCTCGTAGGGGCCGGGATCCTCATCGGCAGGCGGCTCGCCGAAGGTGACACCGGTTGGTTCGAGGTCGCTGGTGAAGACGCGGACGCGCCACCCGAAGGTATCGGCGACGATCACCTCGTCCCCCGGGCCCAGGGTGACGCCCCATGGCTCGGACTGCTCGAAGTCGCCTTCTTCTGCCGTCCGGATATCGACAGCGGCAAGGAAATTGCCTTCCGCATCGAACTTCTGGAGCTGGCGCGTTCGCCGGTCGATCACATAGAGATTGCCCTCGGAATCGGCATCAATATCGATGGGATCCAGGAACTGGCCGGCGGCATTTCCCGGCTCACCAAAGACCGGCCGGCCGGCGTGGTCTTCGCGGGGCCCGGGCGGGTCAGGTTCGGCCGCGGACAGCGTGCCGGTCTCCCTGTCGAAGTTCAGCGGGAAGTAGACATGCGCGTCGATCGAGCCGGGCGAAAACTCGGGCTCGCGGTCACGCCAGTAGGCGAACCAGGTCCCCGGCCAGCCGTCATCGACGATGCCTTCGGCGATGCGGGACCAGGTTTCCGGGCGAGGCGGGCCGAGGTGGAGCCCGTGGCCGATGTTGAGCCAGTGCATGAACGGGCCACAGCCGCCACCGGCAGCGGTACACGGCTGCGCATTGGTGGCCATCGCCTGTTTGTAGCGCTCGTCGAACCACCAGCGGTGCGGATACCGCTCGGGCGGATGGAAACGCGGCTCCTGTCCCGCGAGGTGATCGTCAACCCGCTCGACGTTGGTGTTGGAGACGAGCATGACATCGAAGGTGCCTTCCGGTACTGACTGCGTGAAGTCGTGATAGGTGACGTTTTGATAGTCGCGGAGGTACCAGGCCCACGGCCAGGTGAAGGCATCGGCGTTGTCGACCGCAATGCGCAGCTCGTAGCCCCGTCCGGTGGCTTCGGAGAGCTGCTCGATGTCATCCATCACATCGAGGATGTAGGGCGAGCTCTGGGTGTAGACGAGCATGCTTTCGGGCGTGTCGCCATGGACAAATGACGACACG
>SKSF01000055.1 GCA_007118095.1 Dehalococcoidia bacterium | reverse complement strand
GGAGTACGGGGGCTCGGCCGATTACCTCCAGTCCATCGGCGTTGACGAGCAGCGGCTGGAGCGCATCCAGGACATGTTGACGGAGCAGGGGTAGCCGGGCCGCTCCTACGTCGCGAAGCGGCGGACGATTTCGTACATGAGCTCGGTGCCCATGTTGAAGTTGTCCAGCGTGATGAACTCGTTGTTGCCGTGGAAGCCGGCGCGCTCGTCGCGGCTGAGGATGCAGGGGATGAACCCGTAGGCGGGGATGCCGCGCTGGCGCAGGAAGCGGTTGTCGGTCCCGCCGACGGTCATCGCAGGGGTGACGACGGCGTCTTCGACCGCTTCGCTCATGACGTCCTTGATGGCCCAGTAGAGTTCGGTGTCCCAGTCGACGGAGGACATCTCGCCCTGGTCGGGGAGGTAGCGTTCGACCTCGACCTGATCGTCGTCGATGACCGCTTTGACCCGTTCGATCCAGTCGGAGCAGGAGACGCCGGGCAGCAACCGGCAGTCGATCACGGCTTCGCTCTTCGCCGGGATGACGTTCGCCTTGATGCCGCTGTTCACCATGGTGATGTTGAGCGTGTTGATGAACATCGCCAAGAGCTCGGGTGAGCGGCGGATGCGGTCTTCGACCGCCTCGAGGTCATCGATCGGTGGCATGAGCCCGGCATCGGCCAGGTTGTCGATGTAGGCGCGCGTGTCGGGCGTCCACGTGAGTGGCTGTTCCCATGCGTTCAGCTTCAGGAGCGCTTCCATGAGGCGTACCGCCGAGTTGTCGCGGTGCGGCCGCGAGCCATGCCCGGGCGAGCCGACCGCGCGCAAGGTGAGCCAGCAGAGGGTCTTTTCGTTTGTCGCTACCGAGAAGAGCCTGGACGGCTGCCCGTTGAAGGAGTCGCTGCCGCCGCCGCCTTCGCTCAGCTCGAATTCGACATCCACGAGGTCCGGACGGTGTTTGCACAGCCACTCCATCCCCCAGACCGAGCCGGCCTCTTCGTCGGGGACGGCACAGAACACGATGTCGCGCTTGAGCGGGACGTTGTTGCGTTTCAGCAGGAGGAACGTCATGAGCTGCATCACGCCGGCGCCCTTCATGTCGACCGTCCCGCGGCCGTAGACGCGGCCGTTGCTGATGAGCCCTTCGAATGCCGGGTAATCCCAGTAGGCGGGTTCGACGGGTACCACGTCGGTATGGTTGCAGAGCATCAGGGCGCCTTTGGAGCCGTCACCTTCGAGGCGTGCGACAAGGGCTTCGCGGTCCGGCGCCGTCTCGACATATTCGCAGGCGATGCCTTCGCGTTCGATGATGCTGCCGAGGAAGCGCGCCGCCGCGGCTTCGTTGCCGGGCGGATTTGACGTATCTATTTGCAGATACCGGACGAAGATGTCGAGGGCTTCATCGAACACGGCTTCCCAAGTCATGCGCGGTAGACTACACGCCTGAGACAAACGCTGACAGGAGACTGCCATGTACGGGCTGATTGTGTTCTGGGATCTTGCGGAGGGGGCGAAGACGGACCGCGACGGGTTGCGGGATTATCTGCGCGAGGAGTCGATGCCGCGGTTCCAGCAAATGGAAGGGCTGCGCCAGAAGATCTGGATGTCGCAGCCGGACGGCAAGTGGGGCGCGGTGTACGTGTTCGAAAGCGACGGCGCGCGGCAGGCGGCCATCGACAAGCTGGGCCAGAGCCCCGTGGTGGAGAAGACGGGCAAGATGCCGCAGTGGGAAGCGTTCGACGTGGAAGCGGTGGTCGAAGGGCAACACAGCGGCAGCGACCTGTTGAGCGCCGGGCTGGCCGTGGGCCGTCATACGACTTCGCAGGGATAGCGCGATCGTGCCAGGCAGCCGCATGGAGCTTATCGACGCGCATACCCATGCTTTCGCGCCGGGCCAGGTGGAATGGCGCGAACGGCTGGTGGCGTCCGATGCCACGTTCCGCGAGATGTACGCGGACCCGAAAGCCCGCATGGTGACCTGCGACGGCGTCGTCGCGGCGATGGACCGTTCGGGGTTCGATGCGGCGGTGGTCGCGGGGTTCGCGTTCGCGGCGCAACGCGACATCGACGAGCTCAACGAGCACATCCTCGACGGGGCCAGGATGCACGCCGGGCGGGTCATCCCGCTGGCGACCGTGAATCCCGCACTGGATGGCTGGGAGCGTGCGGCGGAGAAGGCGCTCGACGGGGGGGCGCGGGGCTTCGGTGAGCTGCGCCCATCCAGCCAGGGTTGGGACCCGCTGGGGCCCGAGGGACGGCGGCTCTGTGAGCTTGCCCGTGAGCGCGGCGTGACGCTGCTTTGGCACGCGAGCGAGCCGGTGGGCCATGCGTACCCCGGCAAGCACGGTGGCATCTCGCCGGTCGAATTGTGCCGGGTCGCCGAGGCGTTCCCCGGGCTTCGGATGGTGGGCGCGCATTTCGGGGGCGGGCTGCCGTTTTACCTCCAGATGCCCGAGGTGAAGGAGGCGCTGGCTTGTGTGGCCTACGACACTGCGGCGTGGAGTCTCCTGTATGATGATGGCAGTGTCCGCCGGCTCATCGAGCTGGCAGGGCGTGACCGTGTGCTGCTGGCATCGGACTTTCCGCTCCAATCCCCGGGAAGGCAGTTGAAGCGCCTGGAACCGGTGGTAGAAGGCGAAGCGCTGGAAGCCGTTTGCGGCGCCGCAGCACGCAGGATGTACCTGGATGCCGACGAATGACTGATAGTTCCCAAAACAAGGTGCGCCTCTTCATCGCGTGTGAAGTCCCGGAAGAGGTCCAGACGACCATCAGCGGCGTGATCGATGACATGCAGGAGTACAGCGAGAACGCGGTGCGATGGCTGAAGCCGGAAGCGGTGCATGTGACGCTGAAATTCCTGGGCGAGGTGCAGCAGAAGAAGCTGCCGGCAATCAAGATGGCCCTCGGCGAAGCCGTGATGCGGCACGCACCGTTCAACCTGGAGCTCGATAACCTCGGCATCTTTGGTGGACGCGAGGGCCTTCGCGTGATGTGGGTTGGTATCGCTGGCGATGTCCTCCGGCTGGAAGCGCTGGTCCGTGATGTAAACCTTGCTCTTTCCGTGGTCGGGTTCGAACCGGAGCGGCGCCCGTTCCGTCCGCACCTGACGCTTGGCCGTGTCCGCGACGACGTGAGCACGCGGCAGCGCGCGGAAATCGAAGTGGCTACCGGGAAGGTGGAAGTGCCGCCGGTGAACTGGCGCACGAGCCAGATTTCGCTCATGCGCAGCCGCCTGACGCCCGACGGGGCGATGTACGACGTGGTGGCGACGTTCCCGCTGCGGATGGCGCATCCTGTGGCCTGACCCTGTCGCATTTCGTCAACGTGGTGACGCCTGTCCTGTTCGGGACAGGCGTTTTCTTTGCGTAGAATGCCGTGACCATGGAGCTCTTTCGCATCACCCATACCAAGGCGCAGACCTTTCTGCGGTGCCGGCGGCAGTACTGGTTCGGCTACGAGAGCGGGGAACCCTGGCCCGAAGAGTCGCAGGCTGCGCCGGTGGTGATCGGGAATGCCGTGCACCGAGGTATGCAGGAGCTCTGCGAAAGTGGCGACGAACACGCCGCGCGGCAGCGGGTCGACGCTTACCTGCGCATGCCGAAGCATGCGGCCGCGGCGCCGGGAACGGCCGCCTACGACGACGTCATAGCGTTCATGGAAGCGGGGATTGCGGCGCATGCGTCCATCGACAGTGTCGACCGGTGGGCGGAGCAAACGAGCTGGGCGCCGTGGAAGCGCGCGGGCGTCGCCGTGATGGCGCGGGTCGACCGGGTGGACCGCCTGCGCGACGGGCAGTACCAGGTGACCGACTGGAAGACCGGGCGCTTCGACGACCCGTATGTGACTGACGAGCAGCTCGACATTGCGCACGTGGCGGCGCGGATCGTGCATGGACTGCGGGTGGACCAGCCGGTGCGGGCGGTTGCGTGGAACCTTCGAACGGGCGAACAGCGCGTGCGCGAGCTGGAACGCGACGATGCCCGGGCGACGTTGCAGCGGATGGCGGGGCTGGCGCGTCGTATCCAGTCGGAAGAGGAGTTCGCGGCTTCGCCCGGGCCGTATTGTGGGTGGTGCCGGTGGCGGGAGCGGTGTCCGGAGGCAGCGGCCGTGGAGGATGGCGATTGGCTCACGGACTACTTCGACGACGAGGGTGATGATGTCGCCGCTGCGGCCGAGTAGGCGGGGCGGCGCGGGCCAGCGACCGGGCCCGCGCCGCTTTGACCGGTCTTAGAACGTCGCGATGGGGTTGACGGGGCTGCCGGTGCCGCCGCGGATGTGGAGCGGGTTCACGGTGAGCATGAACTCGTAGCGTCCTTCCTCGGCGCAGGCGTCGGCCAGCGGTTCGAGCAGGGCGTTGTCCAACAGGGGCATGCCCATATAGACGATGGCGAAGACGTGCACGGGACCGCCGGCGCGTGGCGGGTCTTCGAATGTGGGATACGGCGACGGGCGGTGGTCGAGCTGGTCCCAGACCAGGATCGAGGTGTCGTGCTTCTTGAAGACCGGCGCCGTATCGGCGTGGAGGCCTGGCTGCGGGCGGACACCGGGCGTGTAATCCGGGTTCTGGGCGTAGAACTTCTCGCGGCCAGCGTAGACGCAGACCGCGTCGCCCGGGCGGAGCTCGACGCCCTGCCTGGCGGCGGCTTCTTCGATCTCGTAGCCGCGCACTGGTTCGTCGGCAGCGACGTATTCGACGCCGCGGAAGCGGGGGATGTCGACGAGCACGCCGCGCGTGGTGATGCCGTTGACCCACGCGGCCACATCGCCTGAGCGTGCGCCACCGAAGGTTATTTCATCGCGCGATGACTTGCCGTTCCAGATTTTGCCCTCCCAGTAGATGTGGCAAAGGGCGTCGACATGCGTGGTGGCGTAGCCGTGGAAGACGATGCCGATGTAGTCGGCGCAGGCGTCGGGGCCGGAGCGCATGAAGTGCTGCGCGGGGCTCCAGTTGCCGGGCTTGCCGACGGTGTCCCAGGGGCGTGCGAGCGAAACGGAACGGCCGTTCTTCACCGTGGCGGCGGCTTCGACGCGTTTGTCGGGGGTGATGAGGTTGATGGTGCCGGCGGAGTCGTCGGGGCCCCAGCGGCCCCAATTGGAGCAGGTATCGAAATAGGTGAGGACTTCCTCTTCCGTCGGCTCGGGGCGGTAATTGGGCATGTGTGATTGAACCTCCTTGCGGTGGGGAAGCATACGGGACGTGCAGCTGGAAGAGCAGGGGAGCGCGGGCCCGGAGCGGCAGGGGCGATACAATGCGCGCGATGGAACAGTGGTGGGCTGGATTGGACGGCCGGGTCGCACTGGTGACCGGTGCGGCGCGCGGGATGGGCCGCGAGATTGCGAAGGCGCTCGGCCGCGCGGGGGCGACGGTCCTGCTGAACGGCCGTGACGGAAGCGCGCTCGACGTGGTGGTCTCCGAGATAGAGGCGGACGGGGGAAAAGCGGCGCCGATAGCATTCGACATAACAGATGAGGCGGCGGTCGACGCGGGCTTCGAGCGGATACGCGAGGAGTACGGCCGGCTCGACATCCTGGTGAACAACGCGGGCGCGCGCGACCGGCGTGGTGCGCTCGACTTCGATATGGCGTCGGCGCGGAAGCTGATAGAGGCCGACCTGGTGGCGCCGTTTCACCTTTGTCGCGAAGCCGGGAAGCTGATGGTTGACCAGGGTTCGGGGCGCATCATCAACATCACGTCGATTGCCGGGCCCATAGCGCGGGGAAGCGATGCGGCCTACACGGCCGCGAAGGGCGGGCTGGATGCCCTGACACGCGCGCTGGCGGCGGAGCTTGGCCCACACAACATCACCGTGAACGCGGTCGCGCCGGGCTATTTCGCGACCGAGGCCAACGCCGAGATGGTGGAGAACCCGGAGATCGCCGCGTGGCTGCAGCGGCGGACGTCGCTCGGCCGATGGGGGCAGCCGGAGGAGATCGCGGGCGTTGTGGTGTTCCTGGCGTCGCCGGCGGCGTCGTACATCACGGGCCAGACCATTGCCGTTGACGGGGGCTACCTGTCGCACTTCTGACGCGAAGGGGAAGCGTCAGCGCGTGCCAGCAGCCCGGTCCAGGAGGCGCCGGTAGGCGCGTCCGCCGAGCTTTCGTGGGGTGACTGATAGTCCGCGCACCTGCTGTCGCACCAGGTTGCGCAGGCCGATCGCGCGGAGCGGTGTGTGACCGGTGAGGACTCCCCGCGTCCGGCCAGCGATGAGTTCGCGGCGAAGCTCCTGCGCCGAGCGGCCTTCGAACGTGGTGCAGGCGATGCCGACGGATTCGAGGAAGTGGGCGTCGCTGCCACCGGTCTCGGCGAGGCGCCAGCGTTCGGCGTTGAGCCGGCGCGCACGTTCGCCGCAGTCCCAGCCGAATGCGATGGGGTTCGCAAGCTCGAGCCCATCCGGGCGCGTTTCCGGGCGTCCCTGCGAGAGCACGGATTCGAGCGACCGCCGGCCGACGGAGCGCGTTGCCATCGAAAACGGGTGGGGTATGACCGCGAGCCCGCCCGCCGCGTGGATGCGTTCGATGGTCTCGTCGAGCGGGCGCAGTGCCGGGATTTGCTCTTCGACCCAGAGCGCCAGCACGTGCCCGGCGCGGCTGGTCACTTCGATGCCCGGGACGAAGTCGAAGCTGTAGTTGCCGCGCGCCCAGGTATCGCGCGCGTGCAGCGCGCCGCCGATGTCGTCGTGGTCGGTGATGGCCACAACATCGAGGCAGCGCGTCGCCTGGATGTGGTCGAAGAGCTTGCGCGCGCTCATCATGCCGTCGCCGCGGTCGGTATGGACCTGGAGGTCGGCGCGGCCCGGGCGCGAATCACCGGCCGCCTCGCCCAGGGGTGGGCCGGTGGATGTGGAAGCGTCCATGCGTCCAGTATGCGTTCCACATGGGCAATCGCCAGTCGCACCGGGGTAGCTATGGAAAAATGAAGTCGCTATTATCCGCGCATGGACGCACCTACGAACCCCCGGACCGGCCAGCCAATCACTACGGAATCCCTCGACGAGGCGGGGCGCGAGGCGCTGCCGGGCTTCCTGGGGCTCGAGTTCACTGCCATTGGCGACGAACAGGTACGGGCCCGGCTCGATGTGAAGCCGCACCACCTGGCACCCAACGGCTATCTGCATGCGGCCACGGTGATCGCGCTGGCCGATACAGCCTGCGGGTATGGCGCGCTCGCATTCCGCGCAGAGGGCGCAACCGGCTTCACGACGATCGAAATCAAGTCCAACTTCCTGGGGACGACGCGCGAGGGTGCTATTGCAGTGACGGCTACCAAGGCGC
>SKSF01000111.1 GCA_007118095.1 Dehalococcoidia bacterium | reverse complement strand
CTGATGGAAGGGCGCGTCGTGAACCAGGTGAAGGTGGACGAGCACACGCGGAAGTGGTCGCTGGTTGCGCTAGAGCGGATGCTTTCGCTCCCGTAGGGCAATCAGTCCCGGCTAACGAACGAAGCAGCCCGCCATGATGCACGTGGCGGGCTGCATTTGGTTTCCATGGAGCGAAGCCTACGCTTCATCACCCAGCGCGTCCCAGAGTTCGACAAGAGGTAGGTGGAAACCCGGCATGGCGGTCGTTTCGAGCGCTGTGTCGGGTGCGAGCATCGCGCCGTCAGATTTCGCGTCGAAAACTTCGACGCTGCGTGTCTGCGTGTCGATGAGCCAGCAGACGTCCACGCCACCCGCACGGTACTCGCGGCACTTCGTTCGCAGCTCGCCAAGTGATTGGCCCTCGGAGCGGATCTCGACCAGTGCTGTGGGCGGAACGAAGACGCCGCCGGTCCGTTCACGACCTGATCCCCAATAGGCGGCGTCTGGCACCCGATACCGCCGATCTTCGCCGTCGCTCAGGTCGACGGTCGGTTCCGGACCCGACATGCCACCGACCTTAGCCCGATAATGGCGGAAGGCGGCCAGGATTTCATCAGCTAGCACGAGGTGAGGCTCTTTGGTCAACGGCTTTCGGAATATCTCACCATTCACGTATTCGAGCGAGGGTTTCTCCCCGGTCATAGTCGCGAGATATTCTTCTTCGCTGACCCGAATCTTCTCCGGTGATGCCATGCGTCCAGTATAGGTGCCGAGGCCGGTCTCCGCGTCAGTTCAGGGCGCCGAAACAGGCCCACTTTGTGCGGCGGTATTCTTCGACTTCGAAGCGAGTGCGAGTGACCAGGTCGTCGAGGACCTCGGCCAGGTAGCCGAGCCGGTCGGCGGCGGGGATGATTTCGAGGAGGCGCTGTTTGACGTCTTCGCCGGTCTGCAGCCACGGGGCGAGGCGGTTCACCAGGGTGTGCGGTGACGAGGGGAGGTTGACGCCGCGGGCCCACTGGTCAGTGAGCATGAGCGCCATCTTGAAGTAGACGGGGAAGACGGTCCGGACCGTCTCTTCGGCGCTAGCGAGGCGGGGGTCAGGGTCGACCCGGCTATCGTCGATGGGTTCGATGATTCCGTATGGATAGGGGCGCGGGTCGAGCATTTCGAGGAGCTGGAAGCGCTGGACGCCCCGGCCCTGGAGGCGAAAGCGGCCGCCTTCGACGGGTTCGTATTCTTCGATGTGCGCGATGGTGCCGACGTCGTGCGGAATGGCGTTCCCGCCCACTTCGCGTCCTTCACGGATCAAGAGGACACCGAAGTCGCCTCCGCGTTCGACGAGCTCGGCGCACATCTGTTTGTATCGCTCTTCGAAGATCACCAGCGGGAGGTGCGTGCCCGGAAAGAGCACTGTCTGTAGCGGGAAAAGGGGGATCTCGAGTTGCGACATCTCTCCCAGTCTACCGTCCAGTATCAGATCGGGCAGTGACGGACCGTGCTGCTAGTGGCGCAGGCGCATGGTCGATTCGACGGCATTGATGAAACGGGTGAGCGCTTCAAGGCGTTCGTCCGCGTCGGCTGCCTGCAGGACCTCGGCGAATGCGCGAGCGGCGCCGGGCGAGAGGTTTGCGATGGATTCGGCGACGCCGAGGGGGCCGAGGGGGGAGCCGCCTTCTTGCCTTGTCACCCAGGAGGCGAGCTCGTCGGCGATGCGAAGGGCGGCAAGATGTGCCGCAGCCTGGGAGCCGGCTTTGTGGAGCGCAGCGGCGCGTTCGGCGCTAGCACGGACCGTTTGCAGCAGCGTTTCGGTGCCCGGTGTACGGGCAGCGGCGCGCTGGGCATCGAGGCGGCTTTTGCAGTCGACCGGGTCGTGGAGAGGGTAGGCAGATTCGAGAAGGTCTACCCAGGGTGGACTGGCCGAATAAGCGCCGGCCATGAGTTCAGCCATACTGGCACGCAGAAACTCGACCGTGCCGGGGAAGCCTTCGACGACTTCCCAGCGATAGCGGGGCGACAGGCCGCGTTCGTGGACCTGCTCGTTGTCGACGAGGACAAGCAAGTCGTAGTCGCTGGCGGGAGTTGCGGTGCCACGCGCCTGGGAGCCCACGAGGAAGATCGCCTCGGCCTCGTGCGCGATGACCAGGTGGTTCGCGACGTCTTCGAGCCAGGCAGGAATGTGGGGCCGGGGAGCATCAGCCTGCACGCGATTCCACCCAGCGTTTGACCTGGTCGTAGTGCTCGTGAAGGTGGTCGATACCGCTGGCACCGAGGAGGCGGTCGCCGATACGGGGGCGGCCCTTTGCGGGGTCGACGCCGTAGACCTCTTCGGAGAGTTGGGAGGCCGCGGCGCGGTAGGAATGAAAGGCGTTATCCCAATCGGTGAGGGCTTCGGAGGCCGGCATAGGCTCGGCAGCAAACTGTTCGTTCCAGGCGTCGGCGTTGTCGTAGCTGACGCCTTCAGGGACGGGGCGCTCGCCATTGGCGACACGTTCGAACGCAGGGACCATTTCGCGCCACCAGCCCGACATATGGGCCAGCACGTGACGGAGGCTCCAATCGCCTAGCCACTGCTCTTCGTACGCATCGTTTGGAAGGTGTTCGATGAGTTCGCGGAACTGATTGTACGCGGTATCGAGTTCGTGGAGTTTGTCGTCTTTGTCGGACACTGCCAGGCTCCCCCCGGTCTGGATAGCGCTCCCAGCTTTTCAGGCGGATGCCGGCGACTGCAAGCGATTCCGCCCAAGGCCCGCAAGCTGCCGGGCGCTTTGTTCGCCCGGCAGCCGTTGGGACGGGTGTTAGTCGATCCCTGCGAGCTTCTTTGCGTACTCGAGGGTGCGCCTGCCGTCGTAGGCGCGGGAGATCATGAGCTTTTCGGCTTCGAGCGAGCCCTCGGCATGGATGGCGAGGACCGCGTGATACCCGCCGAAATCGCCGGTGGTGAGGTCGCTGACCATGTTCATGGCACGTGTGCGGGCCTCGCCGTCGACGCCTGCGCGACCGCCGAGGTAATGGCGGAGCAGGGACGCGGTTTCCTCATTCTCGAAGTCCTCGGCGCCGGGACCGGTCACGAGCATACCGCCTGCGATGTCCTGAACGTACTGCAGCGCTTCGTGGTAGTTATGTGCGAAGTGGTACTTCGCCATGTTCGTGGTTAGCGGGTCGGGCGCAAAGATGCCGTGCTCGTCGGCCTTGCCGCGAAGGGCCGCCATTTCGACCAGAGCGCGCAGGGTCTCGGCATAGCTGATGAGCCAGACGAGCTTCTCGCGGACGTGGGCGGCCTTCTGGATGCCGTTGATGTCGGCCATGAGGAGACCGGAGCCGATGAGGGCATCGACGAGCGGGAGCTTGTAGGAGATCGCCGTGAAGCGATGGTATTCGACGAAGCCGAGCGCCAGGGGCGCGCAGAAGTCGTGTTCGCCGTTGAGGAAGATGCGCTCATTTGGCACGAACACGTCATCGAAGATGGTGATGGTCTCCATCATCTTGCGCTCGGCACTGAGGGGGGCATCAAACTCGGGGCGCTGTGTCGCGCCGTACGGGCTCGCGACGAGCTTGACGCCGGGGGTGTCCACCGGGACGGCAAAGGCGACGGCGTAGTCGCTGTCCGCTTCGGACATCGCGCGGGTGGGGAGCACGATGAGCTCGTTGGTGTTGGTGGTGCAGCTCGTGTGCACCTTGGCGCCCCGGACGACGATACCGTCGTCACGCCGTTCGACGACGCGGGTGTAGTAATCGGGGTGTTCCTGCCCGGTTGGGCCCTGGCTACGGTCGCCCTTCACGTCGGTCTGGGCGACGGACATGGTGAGGTCGTTGTCGCGGCAGTGCCGGTAGAAGGCCTGGACGCGCTTCAGGTAGTCGGTCTCGTACTTCGCATCGATCTGTCGCGAGATGCGGTGGAGAGCAAAGAGCGCATCGGTGCCGATTTCCTTGACTAGCGGGACGAGGGTCTTGCCGACGGCGGTGGAAGTCTCGATGAGCTGCGCGCGCTTGAGCAGGTCGTCGGTGCTGGCGGGGAGTTTGAAGTAGCGGCTGTACGGATCGCCGTCTTCGCTGACCACTGCGAGGTCACGGTAGGCCGGGTCTTCGGCGAGCTCATAGTCGACGCAGGCGTGTTTGACGGCCTTCTTGATGATGCTGTGCGTGGTAACGTCGTCTACTTTTTCGCCACGGTAGTAGACGGTGCGGTTATCTTTGAGCGAGTCAATGTATTGCTGCGGAGTGCGCAGACCCATGAGGCCAATACCTTCCGTTCTGCAGAGTCTCGGACACAGTGTCCGGTTCAGGGGCCATTCTACGTGCTGGCGGCGGAAGGGGCTCTGTCAGCCGCGCCGGCAGTCGAGCACGGTAGCCATATCGCCGCGGAGCATCGCGGGGACGTGTAGCCGGAGGCCGGGAAAGATGTTGCTTTCGACGACGCCGTCATCGCGGGTGGGCAGCGGCCGGTATTCGCCATCGACGAGGTGCCACCAGTCGATGGCTTCGTCGAACACGCGCCAGACGATGTACTCCTGAACGCCATTGCGGCGGTAAGCGTTCTTCTTATCGTGAAGGTCGATGGCGGCGGAGGAAGCAGCAATCTCGATGATGAGCTCGGGCGGGCCGACGATGTAGTCATCTTCGAGGCGGCTCGTACCGCCGTCGACGCGCCTGAGGGAGAGATCGGGCTGGACTTCGTTGTCGGTGTCGAGGATGACGGTCGCGTTATCGGACACACGTGCGTCGCGTGCGGTGCTGGCAAAGGCGCCAAGCCAGGCGGTCATCTGCGCGTGCAGATCGCCGTGGGCTGTGGCACGAACAGGCGATGGCAAGTAGACGACCCCCTCGATGAGTTCCGCTTTCTTGAGGTCGGGCCGCCGCTCGTAGCGGCGATGGAACTCTGGCTGCGTGAGCCTATCGCCGTTTTCGATCCACGTTGACGGGGTGCTGGTGAGGACCATCGATGGCTACTCCTGCCCCGAGTGTACACGGAAGGCCGGGGGAGCTAACGCTACATGCTGCGGAGAATGCGGATGCGTTCTTCGGCCGGCGGATGGGTATTGAAGAGGCCGTTGAGCTTCTTGCCCTTGAGCGGATTGTAGATGTACATGTGCGCCGTGGCCTTATTGGCGCGGTCGAGGGGTTCCGGGTCGGCGGAGATCTTTTCGAGCGCGCGGGCCAGGGCTTCGGGGTTGCGGTTGAGCAGTGCCCCGCTGGCGTCTGCCAGGTACTCACGGCGGCGGCTGATGGCGAGCTTGATGAGCTGAGCGATAAGCGGCGCGACGATTGCGGCGACGATGACGACCAGGAGCATGATGAGCGCGACGGGGCCACCCCCACGTCCGCCTCCGCCGCGGCCTCCAGCCATGCCCCGGAAGAAGGTCATGCGCAGGGCAATGTCGCTCATGAGCGCGACGAGGCCGACGAGCAGGACGGAGATGGTCATTACGCGGATGTCGTAGTTGCCGATGTGCATCATCTCGTGGGCGAGGACGCCTTCGAGCTCGGCGGGCTCAAGCTTCTCGAGCAGGCCGGTGGTAACGACGATGTGGGAGTGCTCGGGATCACGCCCGGTGGCGAAGGCATTGGGCGACGGATCATCCATGACCCATGTCCGTGGCTTCGGAAGACCGGCTCCGATGGCCAGGTTCTCGACGCGGCGGACGAACTCCCATTCCTCTTCTTTCGTTACTTCGCGAGCGCCGGCGATGTTGAGGACGACGCTAGAAGAGGCGTAGTAACTGAAAATGGCATAGCCGATTAGCATGATGCCGACGATACCGAGGATGCCAATGTTGCCGCCGAATGCGAAGACGATGGCCGTGGCAAACCCGCCGACGAGCAGCACGAAGAGGAACATGAGCAGCCATGTCTCGCGCTTGTTCGCGGCTACGCGGTCCCAGATGAGGACGGAGCCGGGTGCGGCTTGATCGGCGGTACCTGGTTCACGATTCACGTTCGACTGACCCCTGGTCCGGGAAAGGGCAAAGCTTCACTGCGCTCCCGGGCCGTTTCGGCCACGACCCGGGCATCGCAGGATCGTGGCGCCGGGCCCGGGACAACACCTGTCAACTTGTGGTGAAGCTGACAGAGACGTCCTGGCGGGCCTCTTCTTCGGCTTCGTAGAAGTCTTCGAGCTGGAAGTTGAACATGCTGGCGATCATGTTCGTGGGGACGCTCTGGACCTTCGTGTTGTAGTTGCGGACGTTGCTGTTATAGAACTGGCGCGCGTACGCGATCTTGTCTTCGGCGTCGGTGAGCTCTCGCTGTAGCTCCATGAAGTTCTCGTTGGCCTTGAGGTCGGGGTAGGCTTCGGAGACAGCGAAGAGGGAGCGGAGGGTCGACTCCAGCATGTTGTCGGCCTCGGCGGCCTCGCGGGGATTTTCGGCCTGGTCGAGGCGGGCGCGGGCACGAGTGACGTTCTCGAGCACTTCCTTTTCATGCGCGGCGTATCCCTTGACGGTCTCAACCAGGTTAGGGATGAGGCTGGAGCGGCGCTTGAGCTGGACGTCAATGCCGGCCCAGGCTTCCTGTACGCGGATGCGCGTTTTGACCAGCCCGTTGTACATACTGAAGACGATGAAGCCGATGACAACGAGAATGCCAATCAGCACGATGAGCGTGATGAGCGTTTCCATGCCCAGGCACTTCCTTCGGTGATATCTGCATCGTAGCACGCGCGGACCACCTGGCCCGCACGTACGACTAATCCTAGCGGTGGCAGCCGCGTGTCAGACGAGGACACCCTCGGCGAGGAGGTCGGCGATTTCGTCCTGAGAGAGGCCGATGACGCGTTCACAGACTTCCATCGTATGTTCGCCCAGGAGCGGGGCAGGGGCTCGATGGAATCCGGGGGTCTCGCTGAGCCGGGCAGCAACGCCGTCGTAGGCGGCACGGCCGGTCTCGGGATGGTCGAGGTACTGGTAGTACTGCCGGGCTTTCATATGGGGGTCGCGTTCGAGCATGTCCTGGGCGTTCTGGACGATGCCCGCGGGGACGTTATGAGCCTGGAGCACATCCATAACGTCGGCGACGGGGCGCCCGGCGACCATTGACGCCACGACCTCATCGAGTTCGTCTTCGTTGGCTTTGCGATCCGCGAGCGTGAGGAAGCGGACGTCGGACGCGGAATCCGGGTAGCCGAGGGCGTGGCAAAGCGCATACCACTGGTCGTCTGTCCGGCACGCAATGGCGATCCATCGGTCGGGGGATTCGACGGATTCGGGGTCATCGGCGCAGCGGTAGGCGCCGTGGGGGGCGGCCGCGGGATGGCGGTTGCCGCCGCGCATCTGAATGTTGCCGTT
>SKSF01000173.1 GCA_007118095.1 Dehalococcoidia bacterium | reverse complement strand
GAGCGTGGCGAGACCCGGCGTGTCGTCACGCGCCACGACCTGGCGGCGTAGTAAATGGCAGAAACCCGGGACGACCTCATCGCGGACGCAGCGGCGAACCTCGCCGGATGGCATGATTCATCGCTCCGTGCGCTGGGACTTGAATGCGAGCGCGACGCCGCATTATGGCGCGCTTCCATGCCCGGTCCGTCCGTCTATTTCTGCGCGGTCACGCTCGGCAGCGGCGAACGGACTGACGACCACCTGGAAGGAATCGAGGAGCTCGCGGGCACCCATCCATCTGTCCCGCTGACGGTGTGCGACTCCTTCAACGCGCTCGACCTCGCGCCGCTCGGGTTCGAACGCCTCCGCACCGGCACCTGGATGGTCCGCAAGCCTGCCGACCCGCAGCGCCGCCCGTTCCCGGCGGACCTGGTCATCGAACGCGTCATCACCCCCGGCCAGCTTGCCGAGTGGGAAGCCGCGAGCGCGATGGGATTCGGTTCACCGGCGCCCACCCCCGGCAGCCTCCACGGGGCCGGCATCCTTTCTGACGCGCGGATGCAGGTGTTCGCCGGCAAAGTCGACGGGAAGGTAGTCGCCGGCTCGATGGGGTACCTGACGGAACGCGTGAACGGCGTTTACGGGGTTTCGACCATTCCCGGGTACCGCCGCCGCGGCTATGCGGAGTGGCTCACATGGCGCGCAATTTTGGGGCGGCCGCACCAGCCGGCCATCCTCCAGCCGGGTGAGGAGTCGGAACCGCTCTACCACCGCATGGGCTTCGAACCCATGGGCCAGTACACAGCATGGCATCGCGGCCCGGCCGAAGGGTAAAGCCGCCCGCTGAGTCACGGCATCCAGATTGCAGCAGCCAGCGGTGCACCGCTAGGATGCTGGGCCATGGAACGCCTCGTAACCATAAGCCGGCTCGCTTCCGGGCTTGCCGTGGGGTTGCTCGTGGGTGCCTTCGCCGGGGCCTATGTCGTTGGCGCGACACCGCACCCCGGGTTTTGTCCCTGCAGCGCCTGCGCTGGCCAGGTGAGTGATACTGCCTCGGCGCCAGGCGCGGAGGTCGACCCCATTTCCGGCAGCGTCACCGAGCGTTTCTAGCGTTCAGTCTGCCGCTGGAACTCGGCTTCCATCCGCTCGCGGGCGACCCGCCGCTGCTCGTCTTCGTCTTCTTCTTTATCGCCGGGCTGTTCGAGCCGCTCGCAGTCGATAACGACAGACGTGTGCGGATAGTGGCGCACCTCCACGAGGTCGCCCTCCCTCACGTCGCCGTGGAAGGCATCGTCGATGAGGAAGATCTGCTTGTTGTCCAGGCGGATGTAGTGGCTCTTGAGCACGAATGAGTCGCGCCGGGTCCACCGCCGCGTGACCTGGCCGGTGACGGTCCTCTCACCGCCGATGAGGTCGCGCAATGCCTGGATGCCCTGGAACCCGAAGAGGAACGAGATGATGCCCAGGACGCCGACGAGAAACCAGGTGGACGTGCCGCCGCCGGTCACCCGGTCGAACACGGCCCACACGAGGCCAGCGAATACCAGCAGGAACAGCGGCATCCAGATAACCGCGGTGCGGATAACGTTATTGCGCGCGCGGCGCTCTTTTTCGAGCCGTGCGAGATATGGGTCGGTCTGCCAGTCCATGGTCACGCTCAGGGGGAGGGGATAATAATGTCCTGGCCTTCAACAATGGCGTCGTCTTCGCCGAGGTCGTCGTTGACAGCCAGGATCTCATCGACGTCGACATCATACGCATCCGCAATCGACGTCAGGGTATCGCCTTCTTCGACAGTATACGTGGTCGATGCTGCCGTGTTTTCGTCCCCGGCCTGGTCATCGTCACCATTGCCCGGTGTCGCCGCCGGGGTGGGTTCGTCCGGCACGGGGGTGACGATGGTGGTCGTCGGCCGCACCTCATCGCCGGTGTCCGCGGGAGTCGGCGTCGCAAGCGTGTCGGGAGTCGGCGTATCCGTCACGGCCGTTCCCGGTTCATCGCCCGTCGCTGAGTCCTGCGGCGGATTCGCTATGAGGAACACCGCGACCAGCGAGGCCAGCCCCAGCGCGACGAGCGAGCCGCGGTACGCGAATGCCCCTGGCGCGGCGGATTCGGGCGCCATGCAGCGCAGGCAAACGTCGTCACCGTGTTCGTGACAGTAGAGGCGTCCGCACGTCGCACATTCAGCCTGGGCCGACTCTTCGCAATAGTGACACGCCGGGCCGGTCATGAAGCGTACCGTACCACGCACCATCACCGGGCTCGATCCACCCCTTTACGCCGGGAGACGCAGGCGGCTGGACCGGACACGCGACCGCCGGTGGTGGTGTAGCAGCTCGCGGAAGGCGGCCATCCACGAACGCCCGATCGATTCGAAGTCGCGGGGGACGCTGGCGCCGCCCGTCGTGACGGTGCCCAGGGTGCCTGGCGACCGTTCGAGCACTGCATAGGCCGCGGCGCCGGTCGCGAGTACGTCTTCCAGGTGGACGGGGAGCGTCGTGCCGCTCTCATCGAGCTCATGCGCGGCCGTGTAAAACACCACCGCATCGTCGCCGCGGAATACGACGCCATCCTGCAGTGCGGCCACCCCCGCCCACGTGCGGAACCGGGGATACGATGCCGGCGCCAGGCCCGCGGGGTACTCAAGCGCGTCGACACCCGTAAGACCGTCGATCCCGGAGATATCGAGTTCGCGGCTACCAGCGGTCGTCGGGAGTGTTGTCGTGGCTTCGCGGGGGACAGCGTTATCGATATCGCGCAGCGCGCGATGGATGTGGCGGTCCAGCGCGGCGTCATCCCAGCGGTCGCCCGCGGGATCGGCGAGGTCGATGCGGAGGCGGTCGCGGATGTCGGTCAGCGTGGTCATGGAGGCGAGGATGCCAGCGAGTGTGATGATCGCTAATTCGCCGTTGTCACATAGAACTTGCGGCTGCGCGTTGGCTGGCGCAACCTGCACGCATGGCAACAAGCACCCGCGGGGGCATCCATCCCTGGCACGACATTCCTGTCGACCCGCTGATCATTGCGGAACAGATCCCGGCGATTATCGAAATCCCTGCCGGCAGCAAGAACAAGTACGAACTGGACAAGAAATTCGGCGTGCTCCGGCTTGACCGTGTCCTCCACAGCTCCGTCCACTACCCGGCGAACTACGGTTTCATCCCGCGGTCGTTCTGCGACGACGGCGACCCGCTCGACGTGCTCGTGCTCGGCCAGGAGCCGATCGACCCGCTCACCATGGTGGACGTCCGGCCGGTTGGCGTGATGCGCATGCTGGATAGCGGCAAGACTGACGACAAGGTGCTCGCTGTCCACATCAACGACCCCGAGTTCACGCACGTCTACCGGCTGGCGGACATTACACCGCACCGCATCAGCGAGATCTCGCGCTTCTTCATCGACTACAAGGTGCTCGAGGAAAAGGAAGTCACGGTCAACCCCTTCCAGGACCGGGAGCGCGCGCTCGAGATCATCGCGCAGGCGCTGGTTGACTACGAGAACAGCTTCGGCCTCGCGGATTAACCGGGAATGCGCAGAATATTCCGGGCGGCTTAGACCGACACTGCGCCCACACCCGCGGCGAGGTCCTCGTCCGTATCGTAGTCGAAGGGCCGGTCGCTTCGGCAGGAGCGACTTGGCTACGCCGAGGATCTCACCCCGTTACCATCGAGGGCTCAGGGCAAAAAGGAGCGGGCGCTCCGGATGGAGCAGATGGCGGTCGCGCAACAGCGCCGCAATGCGTGGATACCGTTCCACGATGCGCTCGGCCGGCTGCTCCGCAGTCACGTGCGCCGTGATGAGTGTCCGGGCGCCATTCTCGGCATCCAGATCAACATAGTCCGAAATCTCCGGCTCCACTTCGACGCAGGCTCCTCGACAGGCGGATTCGATAATCGCGACGGCAGTAGCGAGCTCATCTTCGGACACCATCAACCCGTCCGCCGTACGTTTCACCATGTCCGAATCCTGGCGGGCGTACAGGGGTCATCCCCGGTAGAATCACGTTCGAACCTGCTCCAACTGGAGGACACAAACGATGACCATTTCGAAACAGGAACTGGTTGACGGCATCCGCTTCGCCGGCGAGCGCGCCGCTGCGGCTGCCGCGAACTGCAAGGATTGGGACTACCAGCTCGGGCACCAGTGGACCTCGGGCGACGCCTTCCGGCACATCGCCGCTGTGTCCGGCGCGGCCAGCAATATGTACCCGCTGCTCGACCAGGGCGTCCTTTCGGGCATCCCGTCGGAGAAGATCGCCGAGAACAACGACAAGGCTATCGCGGGGCTCAAGGAGCAGAGCCGCGAGGACGTCTGCCAGGCGATCATCGATGGGCACAAAGCATCGGCCGAGTTCGTCGCGACGCTGGACGAAGAGGAACTGTCGAAAGTCATCACCCTGGGCGGCTACGAGATGCCGAAGGCCGAGATCCTGGCCCAGATCTGGATCCACCACCCCATCCACCATGCATACGAAGGCAGCGCCCGCTGGCCCATCCAGTAGGCTGCCGTGGCGCGCGTGTTCACCGCTCCTGAACTGCTGCGCGCCACGCATACCCCGATAAATCACCGGCAGGGGTGGACGGCGTGCCATCCACCCCTACCCTTAACGTGATGGCACGTCGAAATGACCGCCGCAATGCCTTCCCACCGGACAGCTGGAACTCCGACGGCCGGCTCGACCACGTCGACGACAGCGAGGAGCCGCGCTTTCGCATCCAGCCGAGCGTGGTCATCGCGGTCATTGCGGTCGCCGTGCTTCTCCCGGCTTCATTTTTTCTCAGCCGCGAAATATCATTGCCCGGCTTCCTGCAGGGCGGGGATTCGGGCGCCGACATCACTATCCCCACCGGGGAGGAACCTCGCGACCCCGCGCCGCCGGTGGTAGATGAAGACGACCCCGCCCCGACACCAACGGGCGACGACACTGCCGATGCCGAGCCGCCCACCGGCAACAGAGAACCCACCCCCGAACCGACCCCGGTGCGCAACCTCGAGGGCGCTATCTTCTGGGCGGCAGGCGACTCCTTCGCGGTCCAGGCCGGTGATGCAATCGCGGACGTCATGGCGCACGCCGGGGCGAGCACCGTCCACACGGAACATCAGCAGCACCCACACGGGTTCGCCGATTCGAGCGCCGTCGACTGGCCGGGCTATCTCGCCAACGAAATGGCCACCCATGCGCCGGACATCGCCGTCCTGCTCGTTGGGGCCGACGACGCCCAGGACTTCCCCGGCCCCGACGTCTACCGCGAACACGTCCAGGCGGCGCTCGACGCACTGGCCGCCGAAGGGCGCCAGGTCATCGTCGTGGGGCAGCCCGTGCCGCCTCCCGGCCGGGATGACCTGCGCGAGGCACTGCCTGTCATGAATGCGATCTTCGCCGAAGAAGCCGCAGCCCGGCAGATGGACTACGTCGACGCCTGGACCTACCTCGCCGGGCCAGGTGGCAGCTACGCGACCCACGTGCGTGACGCCGAAGGTGAGGAAGTCCGCATCCGGGCGGATGACGGCGTGGGCCTGACACGGGAAGGCGCCGAGCGGCTCGCGGAGGCGGTCATCGGCGCGACCCGGCAGCCATCGCCCTGACCGGGCTACAACGCGCGCAAGATCGCCGCCGTCGCGGCAGCCGCCACCACGACCCCCAGGATGGGCACCCGGAACGCGAGCAGCACGGCCGCGACCGCGAGGCCCGCGAGCCGCTCGTCGAACACGATGTCCTGGCCGTCCTCCACCGCCTGCGTGACAACCAGTGCGGCAAGCAGCGCCGGCGCCAGCGCCGCAACCATCCGCAGCGCCCGCGGCGGCAGTTCGCGACCGCCAATGGCCACGGGCCCGGCGGCCTTGAGCGACATCGTGGCCACCCCGACCACCAGCACCACGACCCATGCATCACTCACGGCGCCACCCCACAAAGCACGCGAGCGCGGCGGCGATGATCGGGATGCCCGGCCGGACAAACGGGATGAGCGCCAGTGCGATTACAGCGCCCAGGATGGCGGCAACGAACGCCCGGCGATCTTTCACCTGGCCCGCGAGCAGGCCAAGGAACAACGCCGGGAAGGCCGCGTCGAGGCCGAGCGATTCGGGGTCGCCCAGGAAGTCGCCACCAACGACCCCGAGCAGCGTGCCCGCAAACCACGAGACGAAGATGAGTCCGCCCGCGCCCAGCAGGATGCTCCGGTCGAATTCGCCGCCGCCGCGGCTCGAAAGTGCCCACGATTCGTCGATGATGAGCTGCGACTGCAGGAACCGCAGGACGGCGCGGCCGTGAAGGATCGGCGCCACGCTCAGGCCGATGGGCCCGTAGCGCCCCGCCAGGAGCACCGCGGCAAGCACAGCCGCACCCACGCCACCACCGGACGCAAGGATGGAGACAGCCGCGAATTGCGATGCTCCACTGAACGTGGTCGCCGACATGACGATCGCGGCGAGCCCGCCAAAGCCGCTGGAGGTGGCCAGCACCCCGAACGAGATGCCAAAGGCGCCGACGGCTATCGCGAGCGGTACCGCCGCCCGGGCGCCCTGCAGCACCCCCGCCCGCGTGAGCTCGCCCGGGGCGCGCTCCGCGGTTGCAGTGGCATCACTCCCGGTAGACAAGGCTCGCGGCAGCGGCAAGCGCGGTTTCGAGTTGTGTCAGCGCCGTTTCGGCCCGCTCCCGTTTCTGTGCAATCCCGCCGTCCTGGTCGGGCGCCGAGCGGCCTGCCGTCCGGCCCTCGCGCAGCGTCGCGACTGCCTTCTGCCGGGCCTTGTAGGCGCCGTCGCGCTGGAGTGTCGCCGCCGCGATGGTGGCCTTGCGCAGGGCATCGTCGATGCGCCGCGCGGCGCTTTCGATGCGGTTGGCGGTTTGCTGGACCGCCTGCGTCCGCTCGCGTTCGAGCTCGCTCTGGTACCGCTTATCGGAAAGGCTTTCGCGCGCGTCGTTGAGCGCGTCGGCGGCGTTGAGGACCGCGTCGGCCGCGTCGGACACGCGTTTCGTCTGTTCTTCGTTCACCAAGTGTTCCCCCGGGATATCTGGAGGGCGCAACCGTCAGCCTACCCACGCCGGCGATGGACACAACCGGGCGCCGGCGCCACTCCTCCCCACCATAGCGCGAAACCGGGCGATACTACGCGCGGCGCAAGAGAAACGATGCGCGGGGGGTACGCGACTGACACGCAACGAACAGCCGGACGGGCTCTTTGGGCGCGGGTGCCTCTGGTGGTTCCGTGCCGGCTTCATCGTTGGTGTTTTGTTCGCGATCATCCGGCGGCCCGCGGCGGCATGTGGCTGCGGCTGCCTGGTGG
>SKSF01000086.1 GCA_007118095.1 Dehalococcoidia bacterium | reverse complement strand
GGACGGACTCGCCTTCGCCATCGATGCGCCAGCATTCGCCGGGCACGCGCTCGCCGCTATCGGAGAAAGGGTCGCTGCGGATCGTGCCGGTGTAGATGCGCCCGGCGCCGTCGGCGTGCATGTCGTTCAGGCTGCCGCCTTCGCCGGGCTCGAAGAGGACGCGCACATCGCCGTCTTTCACGTGCTGGACATTGCGTCCGCCAACCACGAGTCCGCCGTCCGCATGGAAGAGGATGCCCCCGACGCCTCGGCGCTTCGGGATGACCGTTTGGACCTCGCCCGACGAGCTGCGCCGGTAGACACCGCCGTTGGGGACATCGGAAAAGTAGAGGTTGTCGTCGCTGTCGACCCGGGGACCTTCGATGAGGCCATAACCCCAGGCGAGCAGCTCCATTTCGGTGTGGGCCATAGCGCCCTCCCGCCACGAGGATGGGCGGGAGTATAGAGGGCGAGACTGAGGCACGCCCGGTGCTCCGCTGCGCGGGTAAACGCCGCGGCGAAAGTGCCCGGGATCGCGTCTCCGCTTGCTGGCGCTAGAAGCCCAGCTTTTCGCGGACTGCGCCGAGGAGGTTTTCGATCGGGACGCGGACCTGCTGCTGGGTGTCGCGTTCCCGGATGGTGACGGCGTCGTCTTCGAGCGAGTCGAAGTCGATGGTGACGCAGAGGGGTGTTCCGATTTCGTCCTGGCGGCGGTAGCGGCGGCCGATCGACTGGGTTTCGTCGTACTGCGTCATGTAATGGGGACGGAGGATGTCGGACACGCGCTTCGAGAGTCCCTGGAGGTCAGGCTTCTTCGACAGGGGGAGGACAGCGACCTTGATCGGCGCCATCGCCGGTGCGAAGCGCATGATGATGCGGTTGTCGCCTTTTTCGTCGGGCTCTTCGGAATAGGCCTCGAGCATCACGACCGCGAGGGTGCGGGTGAGGCCGGCCGCGGGTTCGACAACGTAAGGGACCATGTGCTGGCCCGACTCCTCATCGAAGTAGGTAATTTCGTGGCCACTCTCGGCGGCGTGAGCCTTGAGGTCGTAATCGGTGCGGTTCGCGACGCCTTCGAGCTCGCCCCAGCCCCAGGGGAAGTAGTATTCGATGTCGCTCGTCCCGGCGCTGTAGTGGGAAAGCTCTTCGGCGGTGTGTGCACGCTCGCGCAGGCGGTCGGGGCTGATGCCGACGCGGTCGATGTACCAGCGCATACGCTGGTCGATCCAGTAGCGATGGAGCTCCTGGTCCGTGCCCGGCTTGCAGAAGTACTCCATCTCCATCTGCTCGAATTCGAGCGTGCGGAAGATGAAGCGCCCGGGCGTAATCTCATTCCGGAATGAGACGCGGGTTTGCGCAATGCCGAAGGGGAGCTTTCGCCGGGTGCTGTGGAGCACGTTTTCAAAGTTGGTGAAGATGCCCTGCGCGGTCTCGGGCGGAAGGTAGGCGACGCTGTCTTCGTCGGCGACGGCACCGACCTGCGTCTTGAACATCATGTTGAACTCGCGGGGCTCGGTGAAATCGCACTTCCCGCGGGGGCAGGAATATGAGCCGTCTTCGTGCCGCTGTATCTCCTCGTACTGTCCCTCTTCGATGTGGTCCATGCGGAAGCGAAGCTTGCAGGTACGGCAGTCAACGAGGGGGTCGGTGAAGTTCTGCACGTGGCCGCTGGCGACCCAGACGCGCGGATTGGTGATGATCGCGGCATCAACGCCGACAACGTCGTCGCGTTCCTGCACCATCGCCTTCCACCATTCGTTGCGGATGTTGCGCTTGAGTTCGACCCCGAGCGGGCCATAGTCGTACGTATTTGCGAAGCCGCCGTAGATTTCGGCGGACGGGAAGACGAACCCGCGGCGCTTTGCGAGCGAGACGATGGTGTCGAGGTCGGTTGCGGGCAAGAGAGCGATCCTTGGGACAGGCTCCCGGTCACTGGCTGCGCCGGGGCGGATCCCCACCATATCGGTGGGAGGTTGGAGGTGGAAGGTTGGAGGGTGGGGGACCTTAGCCGTCGCCAAGCCGCTGCTGTATTTCAGTCGCTTCGAGCGGCACCTCGAGGTGCTTCTCGCGGGAGGTGGCGCCGCGGACGAGGATGATGTCGCGTGGAGGAATGCGAAGCGCTTTGGCCAGGAGCTTCGTCACTGCTTCGTTGGCGGCGCCCTCGGCGGGTGGCGCGGTCACGCGGACTTTCAGCCGGCCCGCGTCGTCGAAGCCGGCAACAGTATCGCGGGACGCACGTGGCGTGACATGGACGTGGAGCATCGCCATGTGTTCATGGTAATGGGCGGTAGGCCCAGGCCTGACGGTGTGCCTGCTCCTGGCATTGCGCACGAGCACTTCGATACCGTCAAGCACCCGTTCCAGCCCGAATTCGAAGCCGTATGACGGGTGGTGGCACGCGGTCAAGCCCATCTGACCCCGTGCCATCACGCCCTTGCCAGTAACTACCCGGTTACCTACGCTGGGACTTGCTGCGATAGAGGCGGCGGTCAGTCGTCGTCGACGATGTAACGGGGGCCGGGTCCGCGCTCGGCGCACTCATCGTTGGGGTTGAGCAGATGGCAGTACTCGAGCGAAAGGCAACCACAGCCGATGCAGCCGTCGAGCCGCTCGCGGAGACGCTCGAGCATGGCGATGCGGGCATCGATACGGGGCCGCCAGGAGTTGGCCAGTCGTTCCCAGTCCTCATGCGTCGGCGTCCGGTTCCCGGGGAGCGAGTCAAGTGCTTCGTGGATCTCTTCGAGGCTGAGGCCGAGCTGCTGGGCTACACGGATGAAGGAGACGCGCCGGAGCATCTCGGGAGCGTAGCGGCGCTGGCCGGACCCGGTGCGCTCGGAATGGATGAGGCCTTCTGATTCGTAATAGCGGAGCGCGGACGGGCGAACGCCAGCGCGTTTGCTCATGCTGCCGATAGAGAACCTGGGAGCCATGGCGGAAGTATGACGGGATGAAACCTTGACTTCAAGTGAACTTCAACTTCTAACGTGTCCCCACCACCGCGAAAGGACGGGACCATGGAAGGCGCAACAAAAACCGCAATCATCGTTTCGAGCACAAGGGAGGGCCGGTTCGCGGACATCGTCGCGCACTGGTTCGTGAAAACGGCACGCGAGCGAACAGACATGGCATTTGACGTCATCGACCTGGCAGAGGCGAACTTGCCGGCCCGCATCCCGGCAGGGCCCGACCATAATGTTGCGGCGTTTCGACGCCGGGTTGCCGAGGCTGATGCTTATGTCGTCATTACACCGGAGTACAATCACAGCTTCCCGGCATCGCTGAAGCAGGCGATCGACCTGGCAAGCGATGGTTGGGCGGCGAAGCCCGTCGGATTTGTCTCGTATGGCGGGCGCTCCGGCGGTCTCCGGGCAGTGGAGCAGCTCCGCCAGGTGTTCCCGGAGGTGCGAGCGACGACTGTCCGGGACGTCGTGAGCTTCCACGGCGCCTGGAACGAGTTTGGTGACGACGGGAGTCCTGTGAACGCAAGCGACTGCAACGCCGCGGCAAACACCATGCTGGACCAGCTGGCATGGTGGGCGAACGCGCTCAAGACTGCGCGGATCGCGGCGTAGCAAGAGCCAGGCGTGCGCATGCAAGAACTTCGAATTAATACGTACTACATTAACTTTATCGATCGACGACTGGACTATCATTCTTCCAGGCCGGTGATTCAGCAGCGGCGGCCCGGGATTGCAGCGCAGAGCGAGGAGGGCTAAATGAGCGAACCAGGAAGCTTCGCTATCGAGACGACCGGCCTTGTCAAAGTGTTTGGTACCACCCGGGCGGTCGACGGAGTCGACCTGCGAATCCGCGCCGGCGGCGTCTACGGCGTCCTGGGACCCAATGGGGCCGGGAAGACAACAACCATCCGCATGCTGGCAACGCTGCTGCGCCCTGACGGCGGTACGGCGCGGGTGCTGGGCCACGATGTCGTGCGCGAGGCCGACATGGTGCGCGAGCGGGTGAGCCTGACGGGGCAGTTCGCGTCGCTGGACGAGGACTTCACCGGCAAGGAAAACCTGGTGTTGCTCGGCATGCTCTATGGCTATGCGCGCCGGGATGCGAATGCCCGCGCTGATGAGCTCCTGGCGGCGTTCGGGCTCGAAGATGCCGCGGACCGCCAGGTGAAGCACTATTCCGGCGGGATGCGGCGGCGGCTCGACATCGCGGCCAGCATCGTGGTGACGCCCGACCTCATCTTCCTTGACGAACCGACGACGGGGCTCGACCCCCGGAGCCGGAACCAGGTGTGGGACATCGTCCGCGCGCTTGTCGCGGACGGGACGACAGTCCTGCTCACAACGCAATATCTCGACGAAGCGGACCAGCTTGCCGACCGCCTGGCGATCATCGACCACGGGCGAGTGATTGCCGAAGGGACGCCGGGCGAGCTCAAGGCGTCGGTCGGCTCGGGGGCGCTGCACGTGCGGCTCCGTGACCCGGAACAGCGGATGGAAGCCGAACGAGCCCTGGCCGACGCACTGAACATACCGATCGCGCTGGACTCGGACCCGGCAGCGCTCTCGGCACGCGTGAACGACGCCGAGCTGGTCGCCCATGCCCTTTCAAGCCTGTCGCAGTCCGGGATCGAGGTGACGAACTTCGCGCTCGGTCAGCCCAGCCTGGACGAGGTGTTCCTGGCGCTGACCGGCCACCCGGCTGAAGAGGAGACGACCCAGGAGGAGCCTGTCGCATGACCACACGAACCACATCGCTGCCGGGGACCCCGGACGCTATCTCGGAGGACCGCTTACGGACAGCGCTTTCGCCGCGCGCCCGCCCCGCGAAGCCGGGCCCCGTGGCGGTTTCCCTCACCTTTGGCTGGCGAGCGCTGCTGAAGATCAAGCACGTACCCGAGCAGCTCATGGACGTGACGGTCTTTCCGATCATGTTCACGTTGATGTTCACGTACCTCTTTGGCGGCGCGATCGCGGGGTCGACCAGTGCCTATCTCCAGTACCTGCTGCCGGGCGTGCTGGTCCAGGGCGTCATCATCATCACGATGTATACGGGGATGACGCTGAACGACGATATTCAAAAGGGGGTGTTCGACCGGTTCCGGTCGCTCCCGGTATGGCGTCCGGCCTTCCTGGTTGGCGCTTTGCTCGGGGACACAGCGCGCTTTGGTCTCGCGTCGGCGATCATTATCGGGCTGGGGCTCATCCTGGGCTTCCGCCCGGACGGCGGTGCGAGCGGACTTGTGCTCGGGACGCTGGTGGTGCTGGCGTTCGCGTTTGGCCTGTCGTGGATCTGGATCACGCTCGGGTTCATCATGCGGACGCCGCAGTCGCTCATGGCCGCGAGCATGATGGTGATGTTCCCGCTGACCTTCGTGAGCAACATCTTCGTGCAGCCAGAAACGATGCCGTCGTGGCTGGAAGCCTTCGTAAACGTGAACCCGGTGAGCCAGCTTGCGACGGCCGTCCGCGGGCTGATGCATGGTGATATCGAAACGACCGCGCTGACGGTCTCGCTGCTTTCACCGGTAGGGCTGACTGCCATCTTCGCCCCAATCACGATGTACCTGTACCGGAACAAGAAGTAGGCGGCGCCCGCGGGGATCACGACACAAACTGTCGCGATCCCCTGCGATGCTGCAGGCAGCAAGGACGGACTAGAACATCTGTTCCGTACCGTATAGAATCGGGTGTCACCGGAGACGCTAACGACAGGGGGACCCCGGCCAATGGCGAATGACGATCAGAAGCGAGCGCTGGACCTGGCGCTCGGACAGATAGAGAAGCAATACGGCCGCGGGGCCATCATGCGGCTGGGCGAGGGCACATCGAACCATTCCGTCGCGTCAGTTTCGACGGGGTCGCTCGCGCTCGATATCGCGCTCGGCATCGGGGGTATCCCCCGGGGCCGTGTCACCGAGATTTACGGGCCCGAATCAGCCGGGAAGAGCACGCTGGCGCAGCATGTGATGGCCGAGGCACAGCGTGCCGGCGGCACGGCCGCCTACATCGATGTCGAGCATGCACTCGACCCGAATTATGCGCGGGACCTGGGGATCAACCTGGAAGATCTGCTGGTGAGCCAGCCGGACACGGGCGAACAGGCGCTGGAAATCTGCGAGGCGCTCGTGCGTTCGAACGCGGTGGACGCCGTGGTCGTCGACTCGGTGGCGGCGCTGGTGCCCCGCGCCGAGATTGAAGGGGAGATGGGCGATACCCACGTGGGCCTGCAGGCCCGCCTCATGTCGCAGGCGCTGCGGAAGCTCACGGCGACGGTTTCGCGGTCGCGGACAGCTCTGATATTCATCAACCAGCTCCGCGAGAAGGTGGGCGTCGTCTTTGGCAACCCGGAGGTCACGCCAGGCGGGCGCGCCCTCAAGTTCTATTCGTCGACGCGCATCGAAATTCGCCGCACGGAGTCGATCAAGCGCGGGACCGACGCCGTGGGGAACCGGGTGAAGGCGAAGATCGTGAAGAACAAGGTCGCTGCGCCGTTCAAGCAGGCCGAATTCGACATTATGTTCGATCCGCCACGTGGCATCAGCCGCGTCGGCGACATCGTGGACCTCGGCGTCGAATACGGTGTGCTGGGGAAGAGCGGGGCGTTCTACAGCTACGGCGAGCAGCGGCTGGGCCAGGGGCGTGAGAACTCGAAGAACTTCCTGCTCGAAAACCCGGAGATGGCCCACGACATCGAAGTGGAAATCCGCCGCGAGGCTGGCCTGCCGGGCATCACGGATGAGGCTGGCGAGCAGCAGGACGGCTCGGCGCCAAGCCTGCTGGCGAGCGGTGACAACTAACGCGTCCACCGCGACCGTCGCCAGCGTTGACGGGGCCGGGCGCAGCAAGCGTCTCGTAACCGTCCGGCTGGACGATGGGCGCGCGTTCACCGTCCCGGTGCGTAGCGCGCGCGACGCGGGGGTTACCGAAGGCGTCACCCTGCTTCCCGCGGCGATCGATGCACTGGCGGAAGAAGAACTGGCCACCGCCCGGCAGCGTGCGATGCGCCGCATGGCTTCCTCCGACCGAACCGAACAGGAGCTGCGGAGCGACCTGGCGGCGCAAGGCTTCAGCAAGGGGACAATCGAGGAAACGATTGGCCTGCTCCGCGAGCAACGGTTGCTCGACGATCAACGCAGTGCCGACGCGTTCGTGCTCTCGCGGACCAGGTCGCAGCCGCGCAGCAAGCGGATGCTTCGCGCGGAGCTCCGGGCGCGCGGCGTGGACCCGCAAACGGCGGAAGCTGCTACCGCAGAGATCGATGATGAGGAGGCAGCGCGCGACCTCGCCGAACGTCGCGCACTGAAGGCGCCACGGGACTCATATGAGGC
>SKSF01000212.1 GCA_007118095.1 Dehalococcoidia bacterium | reverse complement strand
GAAAACCCGGGCCTCGAGTTGCGCCGCGTCGGCGTCGGCACGGCGTCGTAGCCAGGCTACCGGGGGTCTTCGCCAGCCCGGCAGGTGGCATCGAGCTCATTGAGGAATCCAGCGACCGCGGATTCGTACCCGGCCGGGTCGACGTTCCAGCAACACACATGCCCCGCGCCGTCGACCCGGTGATAACGCACGATGTCCGGGCGCTTTTCGGCGAGCTCATCGCTCGGCCCCGGCGGGATGTCCCGGTCCTCCGCCCCGTGAAAGAGCAAGACCGGCACCTCCAGTTTCTCGGCGGCGCGCCGGTAGTTGAGCGCGCCCCAATCGACACCGAACCGCCATCGGGCGATGACTTTCCCGAGCGGCACCACGCCCGGCGGCGCATGTTGCTCCTTCGCCCGTTCCTCCACCGTCTGTCCCAAGTCAAGCAAGGGGCTGTCCAGGACGAGCCCCGCCACGCGGTCCGCATACGCCGACCGCTGCATGAAGCTGAGCGCGATGGAGCCGCCCATGCTGTATCCGTACAACACCAGGCAACGCGCACCCTTCCCTAGCGCAAACTCGACCGCGCCTTCCAGGTCGCGCCATTCAGTAACCCCGTAGCGGAAGTAGCCGGACGGGTCGATGGGCCCGCCATGGTCGTTCCGGTACGAGATGACCAGCACCGGCGAGCCGTGCCGGTGCAACGTGGGAAGGATACGCATCGGCTCACCCAGGTCGGCGCCCTTGCCGTGGACGACGATGACCCAGGTGTCGCGGTCCCCGTCCACCAGCCAGGCCGGGAACTGTCCCGCTTCTGATTCGAAGACCACCTCGCGGTAGCCGATGCCGTGGGCGTCGCGCGGGTTATGTGGATAGGCGAAGGTGTCGAACCGGACGTGTTGCCCCGGCGCGGGTGCCCCGGTGAGTAGCGTCAGTTCGCGCAGGACCTTCTGCGGCGCAAGGTCGAGAATGTCGCCCGCCTGGGCGTAGCCGCCGTCCCATTCGAGGCCCCAGGTGCCCGGCTGTGCCCAGGCGCCGCCCGGCTTCCCCGAAAGATCCCGGAGGAGCACGGCGCCGCCTTCAACTTCAATAACCTCCGCGTCAGGACGCGGCGGACGATGGATGACAAGCAGCGCCTCCTGCCGCAGGACGCTTGTGTAGTACCACGCGCCCACCAGCACGAATGCGGCGAGGACCAGGCCAATACCGGCAACGATGAGAAGCCACAGCGCACATCTTGGCGGTCGGTGGCGGCAACGTCACGCGCTGCGCCCTGCAAACCTTTAGCAACGTGCGTCACCACCGGCGACGATGTGTTGCGCCGTGAGCTCGCCGATGTCCTCGAAGCGGCCCGAGACGGTGACCATGTGGCAAGACGCAGCGCTATAGGTCACCGTGCACATCTGCCCGTCGCCAGCCGGCTCGCAGCCGCTCCAGCTCCATCCCTCATCGGGCGGCGCGTGGGATACCACCGTGAAGGTCACGGGTTCACCGAGGCTGGCGCTCGCCGGACCCTCGATCTCCACGAACGGTGCCGGGACTGGCGTGAGCATTGGAGCTGTCGGCTCCGCCCCGGGGGTCGCGGTTGGCGCCGGTACGGGTGTGAGCATCGGCGCTGTGGGCGCAGGCGTGGGTGACGGCTCGGGCATTGCGGTGGGCGCCGGGACTGGCGTGGGCGTCGGGGTTGGTGTTGCTGTCGGCGCGGGGGGCGGTGGTGATGTGGGCGCCGGCGCGGGCGGCTGTGTTGGCTCCAGCCCTGCGGCGGGCGTCTCAACCGCGGTGGTCGCCGGGACAGTCGCCGTTGGGCTCGGCCCAGCGGTTGGCGTTTCGGCCGGCGGCGATGGGGTGGTGGCCGGCTCCGTGGGGCCAGCGGTGGGCGTCCCTTCGACCCGGTCGCCCGCCACTTCGTCGACCACGGTCGGGGTGGGGTCGACCGCCGGGGCGGCGGGCGTGTCATCATCGCGGTTCGCAAACACCACGGCCACCACCAGCAGCGCCAGGCCGATGGCGATCAGCCCGAGCCCGAATGCCTTCACGCCGCGGCTGAACCGGCTTCCTCCGCCACCGCCACCCCCCGACAGGTAGCCAATCTCCCGCGCGAAATCGACGACTGCCTGGTTGAACTCCGCCGGCGCTTCGAGGTTGGCCGCGTGCCCGGCGCCTTCGAGCGTCATCCATCGCGTGTGCTGAGCCGGCAGCTGCTCGAGGAGCGCCGGTACCCGCCCCGTAAACGTTGCATCGCGGTCGCCGATGACGATCAGCGCCGGGCGCGAAAGCCCGGGCAGGGATTCCCAGGCGTTCACATCGACGATGAGCGATTCGGCGGTTCCCGCGACCCCCGCTGGCGTGAGCTGGTCGAAAGCGTCGACCAGCGCGTCGCGCGCATCGGCCGGCAGCCGGCTGCTCGCCGCAGGATAGATGCGGGTCTTCTTGAGGAACCCGGTACCGTCGCGGCGGACGCGGGCAGCGAGTTGCCCCAGGCTTTCGCGCGTCTCCTCCCGCCACTCGGCGTCACCCGCGGCGGACGCGGAGTTGATGACGATGACCCCTGCAACCCTGCCCGGGTAATCCAGTGCGAAACGCAAAGCCAGCGCCCCGCCAAGCGAGTGCCCACAGACAAGCACCGATTCGTACTCGAGCTCGTCGAGCAGCCCGGCGAGGCGCTCCATCGCGCGGGACGGGGCATAGGCAACGGGGTCGTCCGGGGCGTCGGATCCGCCATGGCCCAGCAGGTCGCAGGCGATGACCGTGAAGTGGCGCGTGAGCCCCTCGATGTTCGAGACGAACGACGCCGAGCTGGCCGTGAACCCGTGGATGAGCAGAAGCGGAGGCGCGCCCGCTGGCCCTTCGTGGACCTCGTAGGCAATGAGCGCGCCGGGGGCGCCGGACAATGGCATAGGCAGAATGTATGTGACAGGAACGCATCATGAAAGTGGCGTGAGTGTTCGGGCCCGACCGACGCACTCAGGTAGACTTGGCCCAATGGATATACAGCACGTCCTCGTCGCGGACTACGCGGAGATCGTCAACGGCAAGCTCTACCTCATGGGCGGGGGCTGGGACACCTACTACGCGCGGGAGATCCCGGTACAGATGCGCGTCGCAGTCGCCATCGGCGTCAGCATCGAATGGGAAGAGACGAACCAGCGCATCCCGGTTTATGCCTACCTCGAAGACGACGACGGCACGCAGCTCGCGCGCATCGAAGCGTCGATGCAGGTGGGGCGCCCGGCCGAGCTCACCGCCGGCAGCCGCCAGCTCTCCCAGCTTGCTGCGAACCTGAGCGTGAACATCAAGCACCACGGCGGCTACCGCGTCCGCGCCATCGTGGGCGATGAGCCGAACGCAAAGGAGACCACGCTCACCTTCCGCGTCGCAGAACGCAAGAACCGTTAATCGACGACCTCAAAAGTCCAGCTCACCACTTCCCGTGGCTCCTGGTCGAAGTTCGCCGGGTCCTGGACGCTGACAGCGGCATCGACCGTCCCGGGGGGCAACCCCTCCGGCGGGTCGAAGCAGAGCGTGCCGGCATCGGGCGCCTGGGGGTCATCGGCGGCGGTCAGGTCCCAGATCGTCTGCTGGGTCACCTCTTCGCCATCGACTGCCATCCGGAACCAGTTCCCGGTCGCCTCGCCGCCGAATTCGACATCAGCGCAGACACCGCCGGGTTCGGATTCGTCTTCGGTGCGCGTCTCTTCCTGTGTCACCGTTTCACCGTGCCCCGGCGAGACCCCCACGACGTAGCCATCGAACGTGGGCGGGTCGCCGAAACCGTCATCGTCACCGGGCGCGACCGTGGGCACGTCGGGCAGTTCGATGTCGTCGTCGCCGCCACTGCCAAACCCGAGCGCCATCGCCCCGGCGAAGATAAGCCCGCCGATGGCCAGCACGCCGACGCCCGTGAGGACATAGCGCATCTGCGATGGCTGCCGGCGCTGCGTGGGGCGCCTTTGTGCCTTGCGTTCGAGGTTCCGTTTCGTCTTTCGTGACATGGCGTGTCCAGCCCGGAGGCTAGCACCGGCCTCGCGCCCGAACCAGTGACAGCGTTGCGTTGGCTTTACAGCCCTGCCGCGAAACGCTCACCACATGGAACACAACATGCCTGACGCCGACGAAAACACCGGCCATATCAACGAACCCGCGGACACCGCTGACCCGGACGCCCATCAAGACGATGGCGCGGTGGACGCGGGCACAACGCCACAGCCCGGCGAGCGCGAGGCAGCGCTGCTGGGCCGGCTGCGGGAGGCGCTGCTGGCGACCGACCCGGCGGTCGACCCGGAGCTCGTGGACGGCAGCAGTTTGGAGGCACTGGACACGAGCTTCGCCCGCGCGCAGGCCGCCGCCGAACGGGCCCGTGACGCGGCGATCGCCAATTCGGGCCCTCGCATCCCGGCTGGAGCGCCGGGGCGCACTCGCCCGGCACCGGCAACACCCTTCGAGAAGATTCGCAGCGGGCTCGGCGAGGGAAGTTGACCGGATTTCGCCGCCGCTGCCACACTTCGCGGCAGTGACCACGACGGGTCCCATGTCCTGCCGGTACCGCAGCCCGGGGGGTAGCCCCTCCCCCGGCATGGGCGCCGCCGACGGCAGTGGCCCGTGACGTCCCGGCGTCCCATCCGCCGCCGGCTGATGGGTACCCACGCGATGAGCCTGGAGGCGCCGCCGCGCGCCCGGCGCCCCGGGAGTGGCGCCCTCACGGTGGTGCTCGGCTTCTCTACCGTCCTGCTCCTGGGCACCATCCTGCTCACCCTGCCCATCTCTACTGCCGACGGTGAATGGGCTGACCCGTACGAGGCTTTCTTCACCGCCGTTTCGGCCATCTGCGTCACCGGCCTGGTCGTGGTCGAAACCCGCGACCACTGGTCGACCTGGGGCCACATCTGGATCCTGCTGCTGATCCAGGTTGGCGGGCTCGGCTACATGCTGGGCACGAGCCTCATCCTCTGGATCATTGGGCGCCGGCTCGGGCTACGCGACCAGTACATGCTGCGCATCTACTACGGAGCGCCGTCCATGTCCGAAACACTCGTGTTCGCCCGCCGCGTTGCATCCTATGCACTGGCGCTGCAGGCGGCGGGCGTGCTCGCACTCTGGTTCTTCTTTGCGTCCAACGGCATGGACGCCGACACAGCCGGATGGTGGGCGGTCTTCCACTCTATCTCCGCGTTCAACAACGCCGGCTTCAACATCACCGGGGAGGACCTGCTCCCATTCCAGCAGAACAGCGGCGTGCTGCTCACGGTGAGCGTGCTGGTCGTCGCGGGTGGCGTCGGCGCCGTCCCGGTCCTGGCGTTGCTGGGCCGCCGCTCGTGGGGCCGCCTCCCGCTGGATGCCAAGCTCATCTTCGCTACCACGCTCGCCCTTCTTGCGGTGGGCACGGTGTTCATCACGGTCATCGAGTGGGCGAATGATGAAACCATCGGCGGCGTGGACGGTGCCCATCGGCCCATCCTTGGCTTTTTCCAGGCCGTCGTGCCGCGGACGGCGGGATTCTCGGCCATCGATATCAGCGACCTCTCAGACGAGTCGAAATTCTTCCAGATGGCGCTCATGCTCATCGGCGGGGCGGCCGGCTCGACTGCCGGCGGCATCAAGGTCGGCACATTCGCCCTGCTCTTCTTCGCCATCATGGCGGCGCTGATGGGACGCGACGAAGCCGTCGCCTTCGGGCGCCGTATTGCGCACACGGTCATCTACCAGGCACTCGCCATCGTGCTCCTGGCCATCGCCCTCGTTTTCATCGTCTGCATCCTGCTTCTCTGGACGAGCGACTTCCGCGAGATCGATGTGATGTTCGACTCGATATCCGCAGTGGGCACGGTAGGCCTCTCGACAGGCGTGGCGGGCGAGCTGAACAACTTCGGGCGCGCCGTCGTCATCCTGGCCATGCTGCTCGGCCGCTATGGTCCCCTGCTGCTGGTGCTCGAGATGAACCGTCCACGCCGGCGATCGACGTACCGGGTGCCGCAGGATAGCATCCGCCTTGGGTAATCCATGGACGTAGCAATTCTTGGCCTCGGGCGGTTCGGCACCCAGCTCTCAAGGGAGCTCGTCGACGTCGGCGTGCAGGTACTCGCGGTCGACAGTGACAGCGATCGCGTGAACGCGCTCGTGGAAGATGTCTTCCTCGCCGCCGAAGGCGACGCCGCGAACATCGAGTTCCTCGAATCGCTCAGCCTCCACAGCTACGACTCGGTCATCGTGGCGATGGGGAGCGACGTCGCCACGAGTGTGCTCATCACGCTGACGCTGAAACAGCGCCTGCGACATCGGCACGTGGTAGCGAAGGCGATGAACCAGGACCATGCACGCGCGCTCGAGCTCGCCGGCGCCGACGTGGTGGTAAACCCGGAATACGAGGCGGCGGTCCGGCTCGCCCACACGCTGGGCGCCCGCAGCGTCAGCGACTACATGTCGCTGAGCGGCGACCACGGGATCGCTCGCGTCCGGGCACCGCTCAGCGCTGAGGGCCAGAAGATCGGCGACCTCGACATCCTGAAGAAGTACAAGGTCTTCCTGCTGGCGCGAGTCCGCGGCGAACAGGCCAGCTTCAATCCCGAACTGGGCGAGACCGTGCAGCCGGGCGACGTGTGGATCATCGCCGGCGACGACAAGAACATCCGCGCCATCCAGCAATAGGCGTTCACGAGGCGGATGCACTTTCGCCCGAGCGATGCAGCCGGGGCGTCTATTTTGGCGACCGTGCCGGCAGGCACATCACCACACGAGCAGCGACATCCTGCGAACGCGCCCCGCCGCGGTGGGCGTGACAGTTGCCTGGCAGGACCTGCCATCTCTCGCGCGTCGCACGATGAGGCGCCCCGCGCCTGTCTACGTCTGCGACGTGGAGGCGCCCATCGCGCCGAGCTGGCTCATAAGCGAGAGCATGTCCTGCTCACACCACCGCTCCACCAGCTTGCCGTCGCGCATTGTGCCGACGTCATTCCCGGTGATCTCGATGTGATTCCCGCTGGCCGGGATCCCCATAACATCCCCGCTATGTGTGGCGGTCATGCGCCAGCGCCAGGCGACCCGGCCATTGTCCACGAGCACACGTTCTACCTTCCCGTCCACATCGCTCAGGCCACCATGCAACACCTGCACAAAGCTCTTGAGGCCCTCACGATTCCCCGGGAAAGCTTCCATCATGGTGTGCTCGGCATAATCCTCGTGGACCAGCTCATCGATGAGCTCCACCTTCCCCGCGCCGTACACGTCTTCGATGAACCGGCGAATGACATCGTGCGCGTCCGACATCGTCAGCCCTCCTCCGGGTTCGTGTGCCGCGCACCGTATCCGCGGTAGTCATGCTCGTCAAGCGATTTGCAGGTT
>SKSF01000161.1 GCA_007118095.1 Dehalococcoidia bacterium | reverse complement strand
GTCACCACCAGCCACGTATGAAACGCGCGCCCGAAGTCCACGAGCGCGAACATCAGCACCAGCATGATCGGCAACACCATGGCGAATTCCACCAGGGATTGGCCCTTCTCTTGCTGCCGGAACCGTGCGATCAGGCGCTTCCACCATGGGCGGCCCGGTTGCACAGTGCTGGTGATCGTCATGCGAGACTCCTCGCTCCCCGGTCTGAAAATGCGACGGTGATTGCTTGTGAAGAAGAAGCGGGGTGGGCGGTAATCCCGCGCCACCCCGCTTTCAGCCAGTTGCGGACTGGACCCTAGGTTGCGTCGCCGCCGTCGCCGCCGCCTTGGCCGAACGCGTCGCCGATCTCGTCCAGCACGCTGGAGATCTCGTCACCGAGCACGATGAGCGCAGCGACCGCCACCACGGCGATGAGCGCGAGGATGAGGCCGTATTCCGCGAGGCCCTGTGCCTCTTCCTGGCGCTGCTTCAGGCCAACGTACTTCTCAATCAGCCAGTTGTTAATCTTCGTCATGTCTTCCTACCTCTTACCTGGTATTGCGTCTCCCCCACCTGCTCCTTGTGCCTCGGTCGAGGCTTCCGCCCCTGGCTTTCACTTCCCCGTCCGGTTTCCGGTTTCCCGGTGGCCCTCCGTCCGGTTGGTTCCAGCCCGGCACTCCTGCAAGTGGAGCTACCTACAGCATCGGCCGGTACTACGCTCCCTAAAGGGTCGTCACTGATCGTTCACTATGACGTTCCGCACACGTCCGCTTTTTCCCCCGCTGCACACGGGGGTGATGAACATGCCTCGAACGAAATTCGACGAAAAGGGGAATGCGCCTGGCTACGCCCGCGCCGCTGCCTGCAAACGCGCCACGATCTCCGGGAGTGCTTCGCCTGCTGGCGCCCGGATCACAATATCCGCCAGCTCCGTAAGCGCGGTCTCATGCGGGTTCACTTCGATCAGCGCCGCGCCGCGCTGCTTGGCCAGCACGGGAAAGTCCGCTGCCGGCGACACCACCGCCGATGTGCCGATGACCAGGAAGAGGTCGGTCTGCGACGTCACCCGGTAGCACGAGTACAACGCGTCCTGTGGGATAGGCTCGCCAAACATAACGACATCAATCTTCAAAGTACCGCCGCAATCCAGGCACAACGGCGGCAGCCGTTCCAGCCGAACCTGCGCCAGCGGCTCCCGCTGTCCGCAGTTCATACAGCGCACCAGGTTCCGGTTCCCGTGGATCTCGGTCACTGCGGCGCTGCCCGCCCGCCGGTGCAGGTCATCGATGTTCTGCGTGATCACGTGCGCGAGCTGGTGCAGTCCCTCCAGCTCGGCCATCGCATAGTGCCCCGCGTTCGGCTCCGCCACCTCCAGCGCCCGGGTAAACGCCGTAGGGTTCTCTACGCCCTCGCTCGCCAGCTTCCACCACTCCGCCGGGTTCTCGCAGAACAGTTCCCACCCGTCGATGGTCGGCTCTCCGAACTTCGTCCATTCGCCGTCCGGCCCGCGGTACGTCGGGATACCGCTTTCTGCCGAAAGCCCCGCGCCGGTCAACGCGATCGCATGCTGCGCCGCGAGGATTCGCCCTGCTGCGTCTTCGATTGCCTGCTCCTGGCGGTTATGCGTCCGCGTCACCAATCTCCTCCATCGTCGGCAGGTGAAATCGTACCGCTTTCTCGTACTGCGCGATCTGCTCCTCCGTCTCCTGGTCGCTCCAACCCAGGATGCCGGCAAGTGCCTTTGCTACCTCCCGATGGCACCCCAGTCCCCGGTCCGCGCCCCAGCCGATGCCGGTGCGTCGCAGCAGCACATCGTCCAGTGTCGACGCAAACTCGCGGTGAGCGACGTGTTCCAGTTCACGTTGAAGCACTGGTGGGCTCTTGCTTACCAGCACTGGCTCCTTCGCAAGGATGCCCTCAAGTGCCGGCCCGTAATTCCGCAGCCGCACTTGCGTCGCCTGGTCCAGCCCTGAACTGTGTAACGCCCGTTTCCACTCGCTTGGCGGACGTACCGGTCCGCTATCGTGCGGCAGACACCCGTCGAGCAGGCGGACTATCTCTGCCGCAAGGGGACGGAAGGTGCTGAGCTTGCCCCCGATCACACTGTACAGCCCGGCCGGCCCGCCCTGCTCCTCGTGCCGGATGACGTCGTGCCGCCTCGTGATCGCCGCTTCCGGCCCCTCCGGCGTGCGGGGGAGCGGTCGCAGCCCCGCGTATGCATACCGCACGTGCTCCGCACGGATGTCCAGCCCGGGCAGCAACCCGCGCGCCTCCTCCAGCAGGTAGTCCACCTCCGGCCGGGTCGGCCGTACGCTTCCCGGGTCGCCATCGAACCGCTCATCCGTCGTGCCCACGAGCAGCAAGCCCTCCTGCGGCACCGCGAAAAACACGCGGCCATCGCTACGCGCCGTTGCAAACACGGCATCCCGCGACGGGTAGTCGCAATCGAGCACGATATGTGAACCACGGGTCACACCCAACAGCTCGGGAGCATCGATCCCTGCGGCGCGGTTCACCACATCCGCCCATGGCCCTGCGGCGTTAATCACGCTGCGAGCGGGGATCTCGAACGTCTCGCCATCTCTTCGCACCTCCACGCTGGAGACCTCCCCGTCGGACGTCCCGATTCCGGTCACCTCCGCGTGGTTCACCACCAGCGCGCCGTGGTCATGTGCCTCGCACGCGAGCTCGATGGTGATGCGCTCCGGCGCCCGCGCCCGTGCGTCATAGAACGAAAAGCCCCCGTCGTGTTCAGCCGCAAGGAACGGCGCCGAACGTTCCATTGCCTCGCGTTTGAGCCAGCGGTGCCGCGGCACCCCGCCGCCCCAGGCCATTGCGTCATAGGCGAACAGCCCCAGCCGCACCTGCCAGGCAGGCCTCCGCGTCCAGGGCAGCATCGGGAAGAGCAAGCGTTGCGGATGCACCAGGTGTGGACGCGTTTCGAGCAACCACTTCCGCTCCCGGAGCGATTCAAACACGAGCAGAAAGTCGCCGTGCTCGAGGTACCGCAACCCCCCGTGGATGAGTTTGGTCGAGCGCCACGTCGTCCCGAATCCGAAGTCGTCCCGCTCGAACAGCCCCACCCGCAGCCCCGCCGCGGCCGCTGCACGGGCAATGCCTGCCCCGTTTATTCCGCCGCCGATGATTGCAGCGTCCAGGGGAGGTCCGGCAGCAGCCTCGGACAGGTCCATCAAGCTTCCGCTTGACCCCGCGCCCGCTCAACCGCCCGGTGCCACCCGGCGCGGCGCTCCGCGCGCTCGTCAGCGCTGGCCTGCGGCTCGAATGTCTTGCCCGGCTTCCACAGCGAGTTCACTTCGTCGACCGATTCCCATATGCCGCACCCGAGCCCCGCGAGATAGGCCGCGCCCATCGCCGTCGTCTCAATGTTCTCCGGCCGCACTATGGGGACACCCGTCACATCCGCTTGCATCTGCATCAACAGGTCGTTTTCCGACGCACCACCATCCACGCGCAGTTCCTGCACGCCCTCGGGCAGGTCCTCGGCCATCGCGTCCAGGAGGTCGGCTGTCGAAAACGCGATGGATTCGAGCGCCGCGCGCGCGATGTGCCCGGAGGTTGTCCCGCGCGTCAGGCCCATGATCGTCCCACGTGCGCCCGGGTCCCAGTGCGGCGCCCCAAGGCCGGTGAACGCCGGCACGAAATGCACGCCGCCCGTATCCGTAACCGATGCCGCCAGCCCCTCGACGTCCGCCGGCTGCTGGATGATCCCGAGCCCCTCCTGCAGCCACTCCACAACCGCCCCTGCGGAGAACACCGACCCCTCGAGCACATACTCCGGGCCGCGCGCCCCGCTGCTCGCCCCCAACGAGACCAGCAGGCCATGCTCCGACTGGAGCGGCCGCTTGCCCGCCGGGCTCAGTGCGAACGCCCCGGTACCGTAAGTGCACTTCACCTGGCCGGGTTCCATGCACGCCTGTCCGAACAGCGCCGCCTGCTGATCCCCGGCGATGCCGGTGATCGGGATGGCTGCGCCCAACACATCCGCCTTCGTTGTCCCGAAGTTCGACCGCGACGGGCGGATCTTCGGCAACATCGCACGTGGTACACCGAACAGCTCGAGCAACTCGTCGTCCCAGCGCCCGCGCCGCGTGTTGAACAGCAGGGTCCGGCTCGCATTGGTGAAGTCCGTCGCGTGCACAGTCCCGCCGGTGAGGTTCCAGAGAAGCCACGAATCAACGGTGCCGGCGAGCACCTCACCGTGCTCTCCCCGTTCTCGCAGGTCCGGGTGCTCGTTGAGCAGCCAGGTCAGCTTTGTCCCGGTGAAATACGGGTCGAGGCTCAATCCGGTCAGCGATGCGATATTCCCTTCGTGCCGTGCCGCGCGAAGGTCGTCGCAGATCGCTGCCGTCCGTCGGTCCTGCCAGACGATGGCGTTGTGGACGGGGCTTCCCGACTCGCGCTCCCACGCCACGAGGGTCTCGCGCTGGTTGGCGATGCCGATGGCCGCCACGTCGCCGATGCCGACGCCCGCACCGGAGAGCGCTCCCTCCACCGCCCGCTGGACGCTCGTCCAGATCTCGTTCGGGTCGTGCTCAACCAGCCCGGGGGCCGGGTAAATCTGCCGGAATGGCTCTTTGGCCATCCCGGCCACACTGCCGTTCCGGTCAACGAGGAGGGCGCGGGAACTTGTCGTCCCCTGGTCGATAGTCAATACGTAGTTCGAAGTCACGGTGCCTGCAGTATAGGCATCAGCGTGCCGTTTCGCGAAGAAACACGGCGTTCAGCTGGTGCCTGCCTGCCGCTCCATCCGTTCGATGCGGTCACGCAGCTTCACGTTTTCCGAACGCAGCCCCTCCAGGTCATCACGCAGCCGCCGGACTTCCTCGGTCATACCCGCCCCGCGCCGCAGATTTTGCGCTGCTTCCCGGGCCGTGCGGACGCCGCGCCCATCCAGCTCCCGCTCCGCCATGCGGTCCAGCTCGGGCGCGTAGGAAACATCGCCCAGCGTCCGCAACGCGTTTGCCGCCGCGATCCGCACCCTGAAGTCCGGGTCATCGAGCAAGTCGACGAGCACGTCACCCACCGGCTTCTTACGCGCGGGGAAATGCAGTGCCAGCTTCGCCAGTGCCGTCGCCGCCTGTGGCCGCGACTGGAACGGCTGCCCGTAGGTCGCCGCCTCGCTCAGCAGCGCAAAGCCCCTTTCGTCCCGCAACTCCACCAGCCCATCGATGCACCCGTTCCGTACCACGCTCCTGAACGATGGGCGATGAAAGTGCTGTTCGAGCACGTCATATGCCCCGTCGACCCGCAGTTTGCCGATGCTCCGGTTCGCTTCCGACTCGACGAACCAGCTCCGGTCATCTGCCGCCGGCCCCTTGAGCGCCTGGAAAACGCGCTCGTCCCCGTGAAAACCCCCCAGCGCCGCCATCACAGCCCGACGCGCCTTCGCGTGCTGGACATCCAGGCAGCGCAGGAGCGCGTCGCGCGCCGCGTCACCCTTCACCTCGCCGAGTGCCTTCGCGGCTGCAGCCTGCACACCCCAGAACCGGTCGCCCGTCACCGCTCGCTCGAGCGCCCCAACGGCCTGCGGGCCACCCTTCTTGCCCAGCGAGGCAGCCGCCAGCCGGCGCCCTGCCATGTCGTCGTCTTTTTCGAGCTGCGCCACGAGCTCGGTCACGGGTTTCTCGAACTCGATCTCCTTCAGCACTCGCGCCCCGGGGTCGAACCGGCAGTATTCCGGCCGCGCGTTGAGCGGAAACGCGAACGTCTGCTCGGTTTCCGTCACCTCAACGTCGAATGCCTGTGCTCGTCCACGTGCCGGTTTGAAGTCGATCGTTACCGGCAGCCGGTAGATCGGCGTCCCGTCTTCCGTGTCCTGCTGCTGCTTCACCGTCACCGATGCGATCTTCTGCTGCTGGTCCCACGACCAGTTCACCTTCAACTTCGGATGCCCCGGACGGTACACCCACTGGTCGAAAAACCAGTCCATGTTGCGCCCGGTCTCCTCCGCGATAGCTTCCACGAGATCGTGCGTCACGACGTTCTTGTCCTGGTTTGTGGCTACATAACGCCGGATCGACCGGAAAAACCGGTGATCCCCCAGCAGGTGCCGCAGCATATACAGCACCAGCGACCCCTTCTCGTACAGGTGCCGGTCGAACACATCGATCGGTTCGTTGTAAACGTTCGCCACGATGGGCCGCCGGTAGCGCTCGGCAATGTAGATGTCCGCGTTGTCCAGCGCCTCCTGCACGTACTCATCGGCGCCAAGGTGCCGCTCCGTCCACAGCATCTCCATGAACGTCGCGAACCCCTCGTTCAGCCACCCGTGCGACCAGTCCCGGCAGGTCACCAGGTCGCCAAACCACATGTGCGCGAGCTCGTGCGAGATCAGGCCATCGCTCGTGAAGTCTTCCGTTGCCTTCTCGTCGAGCAGGATGTTTTCCGTCATCGATGTCGCGCTCGTGTTTTCCATCCCGCCGAACACGAAATCGCGCACCACCACCTGGCTGTACTTCGCCCACGGGTAGTCCATCCCCGTGACCTCTTCGAACAGCTCCAGCATCCCGGGCGTCTTCGCGAAGGTGCGTTCTCCTGCCTCTCGGTCCTTCTCCTCCACGAAGTAGTCGATGGTCAGCCCCGGCCTGCTCGCATCGATGCGCGTGAACTCGCCCGCCGCCAGTGTGATGAGGTACGTCGCGTGCGGCCGGTCCTGGTGCCAGTGAAACGTCCGCGTCCCGTCCTTGTTCATCTTCTCGTTCAGCAGCCGCCCGTTCGATAGCACGAACCAGGTCCCCGGCACGGTCGCCTTGAGCTCTGTCGTTGCCTTCTGGTTCGGTGCGTCGATACACGGGAACCAGAACTTCGTGTCCTCGTCCTGTCCCTGTGTCCACGCCTGCATGGGCTTATCAGGGTACGCGGCGTCCGGTTCGACGAAGTACAGCCCGATGCGCGGCTGCGTCGAGTACTCGATGCCGACCTTCACGTCGGCGCCACGCCGCGGCGGCTGCGGAAACTCCACCCGCACGCGCTCGCCGTCATAGGTGAACGTTGCCGGTTCTCCGGCCACGGTCGCCCCGGCGATGCTCATTTCCACCGCGTCGAAGGTCACTGCTTCCAGCCCTTCGTTAAACGGCGCCACCGTGTGCGTCACGGTCCCGCTGATGTGCTTTTCCTCCGCGTTCAGCCGGACATCGATCGCCGTGTGCTTGATGTCTGCGTCGCGGTCACGAGGCCACTTCGGTGTGTCCCCGGGCAATGCATGAGTCTGCCGGTCTCCACCCCACGATTCCATCACCCGCCACCGGTACCCGGATTGCGATGTCGCCATCCCGTTCATCCCTCGTCCCTGTAAGTCACGCGCATCCTAGCCCAAACCGCGGCTCCGGGAACCTG
>SKSF01000041.1 GCA_007118095.1 Dehalococcoidia bacterium | reverse complement strand
CCCACAAACGGGTCCTCGGTCTCGAGGTCGAGCGTCGCCATGACCTGGGCGAGCTGGAAGTACATCGTGATGAGATAGGTCACACCGAAGACTTCGCCCGGCGTTCGCTCCGCGGCGAACGCATTGAACACGTCATCGCTCGCGCGCTGCGCGGCCGCCAGGTCGTCGACGTATGCGAGCAGGGCCCGCTCGTCGTTGCTGAAACGTTCGCTCGGCTCCCAGGTCTTCACGGCGAGGATGTCCTCGTCGCTGAGCCCTTCATTGCGGGCAATGCGGACGTGCTGGTGCCATTCGTAGCTGCTGCCCCGGGCGACGGCGCAGCGCAGGATGACGAGCTCGCGGGCGCGCGGGCTCAGCCCGCTCGCCTTCCAGACCTTGAAGGCGTTGGTCTCTATGCCGGGATTGGTGAAGAACGCCCGCTGGATGTTCAGCACGGGGCCTCGTTGAGCCGTTCGGTCCCAACGGTCCTTCAGTTCGTCATTCGGCAGGTCGTCGCGTGTCGGTAGTGGAATGCGGGCCATTGGTGCCTCCTCCGGGGGATGCCGCATCGTAGCAGAACGGACCGCTCCCTCTTGCAAACAACGCTATACTGTCTCATTCGCAGTGATTGGAGCACCGAAATGGCCGCACCTGCTTCCACCGAACCCGACGTCGTGCTTGCCACCCGCGAGCTGGTACCGCAGATCCGCGATGCTGCCCCGGACATTGACCGGCAACGCCAGCTTCCCCGCGAGCTGGTCGAAGAAATGCGGCGCCGGGGGCTGTTCCACCTCTATGTGCCCGCCTCGCTGGGCGGGCTGGAATGCGACCCGGTGACGGCCGCACGAGTGGTCGAAGAAGTCGCCCGCGCCGATGGCTCTACGGGCTGGTGCGTCATGATTGCCGGCCAAACCGCGTCCTTCGCTGGTTTCTTCGAAGATGAGCAGGCACAGGAGGTCTGGGGTGACGGCCAGATCGCGTGCGGGACAGCCCGCCCGGTCGGCCGGGCCAAGCTGACGGACACGCCCGCACACGGCTACCACGTTTCCGGGCGCTGGCCGTTCGCGAGCGGTAGCAGCCATGCCGACTGGTTCGCCGCGGAAAGTGTGGTCACGTCGGGCGGGGAGCCGGTCCGCGACAGCGACGGGAACGAGGTGACGCGCGTCTGCATGGTCCCGGCCGCCGAGGTGACCATCGAGCACACGTGGGACAGTCTCGGGCTGCGCGGCACCGCGAGCCACGATTTCAGCGTCGCGGGCGCCTTCGTCCCGCGCGCGCGAGGGTTCCAGGTGCTCGTCGACGAGCCGCGCCACCCCTGGATCTACTACCAGGCGTTGCCGCTCATGTTCATCAATCACGGGTCGCATGCCCTGGGCGTCGCCAGCGCCGCGCTCGAAACGGCCGCCGAAATCGCCGCGGCCAAGCCCGCCTGGGGCAACCAGCAGGTGCTCCGGGACGTCGCGCGCATCCAGCTCCAGTACGCCGAGGCGCTCGCCCTGGCCGAATCCGCCCGCAGCTGGCTCTACGAGGCCGCCGGCGCGTACTGGGAGCGCTGTCTTGCGGGGGAGACCGGCGATGCAGAGACGCGGTGGCGCATGCGCCTGGCGACAAGCCACGCGGCCGCCTCAAGTGTTCGTGCGGTCGAAACGCTCCATGCAGCGCTGGGCACGTCCGGCATCTTCGTGAAGAGTCCCCTCGAACGGCAGTTCCGCGATATCCGCACGGCGGGGGCGCACGTGATGATATCGCCGCTCACGTTTGAAGCGGCGGGCCGTTCCGCGCTCGGGCTGGAGCCGGACTTCCCGTTTTTCTAGGACGCCCGGTCCGACTGGAGCTGTTCGCGCGTCGCCGGGCCGACCAGCAGCACCGGCACGGTCGCATGGCGGACCACCGCCTCGGCGACGCTGCCGAGCATCACCTGTCCCAGGCCGGTCCGCCCGTGCGTCCCCATCGCGACCAGGTCCGCGCCCTGCCGCTCGGCGGTCCGGGTGACGGCGTCCGGGACGTCCTCTTCCAGGTCCACGATGTTCTCGGTCTGGACGCCCGGGAAATAAGTCCGCGCGACCGAAGCAAGGTACTCTGACGTTTCGGACCGCGCGCGGTCGATCGCCTGGGTGCGGCTTTCGGCCGGAGGCGGGTTCTGGTCGGCCACCGCAAGGAGCTGGCCGCTCATTGTTCCCTTGGGGGTGACTTCGTAATGGTAGCCGCCGCGGCTGGTCTGCTTGATGTCGTCCGGGTGCAGGACCATCAGCAGCAAGACTTCGGGCTTGATGTCCTTTGCCCACTGTGACACGGCCACCGCCGCGCTTTCACTGATCTCGCTCCCGTCGAGCGTAATAAGGACACGCATCGTGCTCTCTCCTCCGCAGTGTGCGCGTAGCTTACGGAATTCCCCGCCGCCTGTGTCGCCCGGACGGACGCCGCGAAAGGGCCAACCGGCCAATTGTTCGCTCCGGGGCGTCGACGTCGCCGCACGGGAGGCGTAGAAGGGGCTCGTGGAGTACGGGCTCTTCTTCCAGCTTCCACGTGCGCCGTCCCAGGACAGCGCCACAAGGTACGCCGAGACGCTCGATCAGATTGAGCTTGGGGATCATCTCGGGTTCGACACTGCATGGCTTGCGGAAATGCACTTCATCCCCGAGTACTCGGTGATGCCCTCTCCGTTGATCGTTGGCGCGGCCGCCGCAGCCCGGACCCGGCGCATCCGGGTTGGCATCGGCGTGGTGCTCCTTCCCCTGCATGACCCGGTCCGTGCGGCCGAGGACGCCGCGACGCTCGACATCATCAGCGGTGGCCGGCTGGACTTTGGCATCGGGCGCGGTTCCATCGCGCCGCATTTCGCCGGCTTCAATGTCCCCATGCGAGAGCGGCGTACGCGATTCAACGAAGCGATCGACATCATCCGCATGGCGTGGGGGCCGAAACCCGTCACGTACGACGGGGAACACTACCAGTACCACGACGTGAACGTTGAGCCGGAGCCACTGCAGCAGCCGCATCCTCCCATACGGCTCGCGGCCAATAGCGAAGAGTCGGCCCTGCGGGCAGGCCAGGAAGGATGGGGCATGATGGTTTCGCCCGTGACGGCATTTGCCGCGGAACTCCAGTCGCGGATTGCCCTCTATCGGGAGGAGCGGGGCGGCGCTTTCGCGCCCGGCGACCTTGCATGGCTGACCCCCGTCCACGTCGCCGAAGACGGCGACCATGCCCGCGAGGAGGCGCGCCCGAGCCTGGAAGCGTACTTCCGGGTCGTGTCGGGGACGCAGCTACCTGGGTACCTTGCTGCCGGGGGCGACCCGGACAATCTCCCGCCGCTCCTTCACCGCTTCAAGCACGCGTCGTACGAAGAGTTGCTCCGCGACGTGGCCATCATTGGGAGCCCGGCGGAAGTCCGCGACCGGCTGGCCGCGGTGCATGCGGAGTTCGGCGCCGGGCACATCCAGGCCTGGTTCAACGCTGGCGGGCTTATCCCGCACGAGCGCGTACAGCGTTCCATGCGGCTCTTCATGGAGCAGGTCGTTAACCGGGCGTGAGCACCGGAAACATAGCCCTGTTTATGCGTGCTACCATGCGGAATCCTGTTGCCTGGCCTGGGGGGCAACGACGAATTGAGGATTCCGATGGGCATACTTGGCAGACTGTTTGGCCGCAAACAAAAGGACTTCGAGCACAGCGAACGCTACCCCGGAGTGTCGAAAGAACCGCAGCAGTCCGCAGAGCAGACGCAGATGAACCGTGACCTCATGGAGTCGCAGATGGCGGACTCGCGAAAACAGCTCGACGAGGACCACGCTGCCGAAGCCAGGGCAAACACGGAAGACGCAGAGGAAGACCGCTAGCACCGGGCCACGGCCCCGGCGCCGAGCAGCCGGCATGGACAAACGGCTCATGGCTGGCCCGGTGCCATTACGCGGTGCTGGCTGCCCGAACGCCTCATGGAGCCCGGCGCGACGCCGACCATGCTCTTGAAAGCCCGGTGAAAGGCTGCTTCGGATCCATACCCGAAGTCGGAGGCCATCTGCGCGAGGCTCCGCGGGTCGCCATCTTTGAGCGCGGCGGCCGCGTGCTGCATCCGCAGGTGGGATACATAGCGGATAGCAGTGGTGCCGACAAGCCGCGTGAATCGCTCCGAAAACGAAGACCGTGACATTGCGGCGCAGTCCGCCATGGCGGCGACGGTCCAGTTTTCGCCCGGGTTCCGGTGCACGGCCAGGATTGCCCGCCCGATTTGCGGATCCCGGAGCGCTGCGACGATGCCGCGCTCTGCCCTCGGTTCGGAAGCGATCCACCACCGGATCGTTTGTACGACCAGGATGTCGGCAAGCCGGGTGATCACCGCCTCGCCACCAGGCGACGGCTCTCGTGCCTCCGCGGCCAGCAGGTCCAGGGTGGTCTGCATCCGACCGTTGGCCACGCGTTCGACGCCGGAGATGTGGACCACAGGGGGCAGGAGGGCAAGCACTTCGCGCGCCAGCGGGTGCCCGAACGAGACAATCCCGCACATCATGGTGCAGAGTGCGCCCCTGCCCCCGTAACGAAGCTGGTGATGGTGCTCGCTGACGACGTCGTGCGGCACGAGATCAACACGTTCCGTCAATGGAGCCGGTTGCGCGGAGAACATGCGATGCCCGAGGCCGTGCGCCACGAGCGCGAAGTCGCCCGGGCGGAGTTCGACCGGCGGAGCACCCGGCACATCAATCCAGCACGTACCCGTGATGACGGCGTGGAGGCTAACGCAGTCTTCAAAGGGGGGCATCTGCAGGCTCCACGGTTCGCGGAACTCGCTGGACACATAGAACGCCCCCTCCATGCGGATCGCGTGCAGGGCTTCACCCAGAGGGTCGACGGGTGTCCACGGGTAGGGGCTCGGCATGTGCATGAGTGTCGCGTGGCCAGTCAGCGTTGTCCACGCGCGTCGGACGATCCATCAAGCGAAACGGACCTCCTGTCATGGGAAGTCCGAGAACCTCCCCGTAGCGTGGATGAACACTCCAGGGAGGAAGACGATGAACGTACTAATCGTGGGCGCTACTGGTGGGTCCGGGCGCGCGGCAACGGCCGCTGCACTGGCGGCAGGGCACCGGGTGACGGCTTTCTCGCGCCGGGCATCGGCCTTGCTGGCCGAACATCCCCGGCTCGTGGCAATCGACGGCGACGTGATGGATCCCGGACAGGTGGCAGCCGCCGTCGAAGGCCAGGATGCTGTCATCGTGACGCTGGGCATCAGCGAAAATGCGTTGCGCGTCCGTTTGCTGGGGAGCCGTTCTACGCCGATGGACGTGCGATCGGCGGGAACCCGGAACGTCATCTCGGCCATGCAAAGCCACGGCGTCCGGCGCCTGCTGGTGCAGACGTCGTATGGCGTGGGTCCAACGCGCGACCGCCTGCCGCTGGTTGAACGCATCGTGTTCACGTTGCTGTTGCGGCCGCAAATCGCCGACACCGCGGTGCAGGAACGCGAAGTGCGCGGCAGCGCGCTCGACTGGACCATCGTGCAGCCTGTGAACCTGGCCGGTCACGATGTCGGGGGTCTTCCCCATGCTTCACTGGATGGCAACGTCCGGGGGATGAAGGTGGCCCGGAGGAGCGTAGGCCGCTTCCTGGTGGCGGCGCTCCGGGATGACCGGCTCACGCGACGGTCGGTGGCGCTGTCGGGTACCGGCGAAGGGCTCGTGATGGCGCCGGGACCACAGGCGAGCCAGGACAGCGAGGTTCGCACGTAGCGGCGACCGAGGGTCGTACGATGGCCGGCGGCAACCGCATCCCGCGGGTCCGCCGGCCATCGGCACAGTGGATAAGCGCCCGTTTAGGGGCGGACACCGATGAGCCGTGCCAGCTTCACGGTATTGAACAGCGCCAGGCTGGCGTACCACTTCACGCGGATGCGCGAAGCGTCCTTCGTTTCCAGGCTACCGACGCGTTCCACCGTCAGCCCCCCGGGCGAGGTAAGCCCCGCCAGCGCACCTTCGCCGAGCTGCATCGCATAGATGGTGCTGGTGTCGTTGTTGCTGCCGAGCGCCTGTTCATCCGAGATGTAGTCGTTGATGCCGATGGGGATGCCATCGTAGAACTGCACCATCTGGCCGAACTGGTCGCGCCCGGCTTCCAGGAACGTCCCGGATGACCGTGCGAGCTCGTTGAGCGTCCGGCGGCTTCGCCGGCTCATCAGCAGCAGGTCGGGTTTGCCGCCGCGCACCCGGTCGATGAGCTCGTCAAGTTTATCCAGGCTCAGGGTGTCGCCGTCCGTTCCCATCGAGACCGTCTGGTCCATGGTGCAGAGCTCATCGATGCCGTCGAAGCTGTTCGGTTCCAGTGCTTCGTTGCCGTTCACGAAGGTGTCGTCGAACAGCGACTGCACCGCCTTCGCCTTGAGCTGGACCACGGCTGCTTCCAGGTCCTGGATGTTCGACCGTGTCGCTTTCAGGAAGTTATCGATGTCCGCGTCGCCACCGAGGATGCGCAATGTCGCGGTCTGTTGCGTGAACGTCGGGGTGCTCTCGTCCCATTCATCGCCCACATCGTAGAAGGCGGCCGCCGGTGCGGTGTCCTCGCGGTTGTAGGTGAGGCCGTTGCCGACGATCTCGATGAATGGGAGCCGCTGGAGCACCGGGCTTTCCTGGGCCATCGTCTCGATGACCCCGGCGAGGAGCGTATCGTTGCTGAGCTTGCTGGCTTCGACAAGGCTGAGGGCCATGCGCTGCGAACCTCCGGGTGAATTGGGAGGATCGTTTCGCTGCCCGCTGCAAGCGCTTAGGGGACGGTGGCAACCGCCGCAGGCGACGCGTCAGGTGCCGTCGGACACGCACGAACGCTGCAGCGCTTCCCGCACCCCCGGCGGGAGCGGCGACGGCTGGCCATCCGCGTCCAGCCACACCTGCGCCGACGACCCGTCGGCGACCGGCCGGCCGTCGTGCTTCATCACCATCTCGTAGCCCAGCGTGAAGCTACGGTTGCGGACGTCGGTCGTCGAAACACGCACGACCACCACGTCTCCATAAACGAGCGGCGCCCGGTAGACGCAGCTCGTCTCGGCGATCGCGAAGGAGGGCGCCGGCCCCCGCAGGTCACCCGGCGCCCCGAGCACGCCAATCTGCTTCAGGTGGTGGAGCCGCGCCTGTTCCAAGTATTCAAAGTACCGCGCGTTGTTCACCACCTGGTCGGCGTCCATGTCCGTGGAGCGGACCGTGATCTCGTACTCGGTGGGAGAAGACATGCCGGCATCCTCCGGCCGTGCGCAGGTTGCCGGCATTGTACAGGCCCGAAGGCGCAGCACGTCATCCCGCCGCGCGTACCCGCTGGAGTCTCTCGACGGTCCTCGTCCTTCGGTTATCACATGCGTGCCACCAGTCAGTCACGTAATCGACACCCTGGTTCCAACGAGGGAGGCAAATCTCCGGGTCAGCCCTGAGTTTCGGCCGCGTGCACTTTCGTTTATCGTTGCGTGACATATCGTAGCAAGGGGTGGCTGCGCCGCAGGAGAATCCAATGGCCGGGACGACGCTTGTGAACGCACTGGCAGGCAAAGTGGTGGTGATGGTGGTCGACGACGACGATGCGGTCCGGCACGTCACGATGCGTGCGCTCGAATCCTTCGGATACGAGACCATCGGCGCCGCTGACGGATTCGAAGCGGGCGACCGATTCTCCAGCGAACACCAGTACATCGACTGCGTCATCATCGATATGAGCATGCCCGGTAAGGACGGCGAAGAGACGTTCCGATCCCTCCGGGAGATCGACCCGGCGGTGCCTGCCGTGCTCGCCAGCGGCCATAGTGTCGAGGAGATGCAGGCGCGCTTCGCCGGCCTGGGCTTCGCCGGGCACCTCCAGAAACCGTTTAACCTCTCGGAGTTGAATGCAGCGGTGCGCGGCATCATCGGCACCCGCACGTCAAAGTAGCAGGCCCAACAACGACAGGTGATCCGCCTCGCGCGGTCATTTATGATGCGGGAACTACGGCAGAAAGGGGCCGGACCCGCATGGCAAAACGGCTTGCGCTGGGCATTGGCTTCACCGGTACACCGGAGCAAAACAAGGCCACCATCGAGAAAGTGAAGATCGCCGAAGAAGTCGGCGTCGAAGCGGTGTTCACCGCCGAAACCTGGGGGCGTGACCAGTTCTCGCTCCTCACCCAGCTCGCGCTGCAAACGGAGAAGATCAAGCTCGGGAGTGGCATCGCCCCGGTGTTCGGGCGCTCGCCCGCCGTCCTCGCGATGACGTTCGCGACGCTCGACGAGCTCTCCGGCGGCCGCATGATCATCGGCCTCGGCACCTCCGGCGCCCGTGTCGTCGAACACTGGCATGGCGAGCCGTTTGAAAAGCCACTTCGCCGCCTTCGCGAGTACTGCGAGATCATCAACCTCATCATGAGCGGCGAAAAGGTCTTCTACGAAGGCGAGATCTTCCAGCTTGAGCGCGGGTTCAAGCTTCTCTTCGAGCCCGTCCGCAATCACATTCCTATCTACATCGCCTCCATCTCGCCGAAGAGCATGGAGCAGACCGGCGAAGTCGCCGATGGCTGGATGCCCGTCTACTGGCCCGTTTCCACCATCCGTGACGGCATGGAGACCATCCGCAAAGGCGAAGAGAAAGCGGGCCGCCCCGGCGCCGTCGAGTGCGTCGCCAACATCACCACGGTCATCAATCCCGATGTCGAGCAGGCGAAGGTCCAGGCAGCGGGCCCCATTTCCTGGTACGTCACAAACATGGGCGACTTCTACCATCGCATGCTCACCCGCAACGGTTTCGGAGCCGAGGTGGAAGCCATGCGCGCCGCGGGCGCCGAACACCGCCCGCCGCCCTTTGGGACCAACCCGGAGATCATGAAGGCGATGGGCGACCACATGCTCAATGAGACGACCGTCTACGGTGACCTCGACACTGTCGCCGCCGGGCTCGAAGAGCGCCGCAAGGCGGGGGTGAACCTGCCCGTCATCAGCATGCCGCAGCTCGAAGGCAAAGAGCTTGAACGCACCCTCGGTGCGCTGGTGAGCTAGGACACTCGGCCGGCGTCGCAGAGCAGGCCCGGCCGCCAGGATTCCGGAGGGATCAAGACAATGGCATTGCATCCGCAGGCAAAAGAACTTCTCGACATGATGGCCCAGATGGGCATCGCCGACTTCGCGGACCTGACCCCCGAAGAGGCCCGCGCCCAGATGGCCGCGATGCGCCAGGAAGTCGAAAAGCCCGACGTCAAGGGCGTCACCGACCGCACCATCCCCGTGAGCGATGGCGAGATCCCCGTGCGCATCTACACGCCCGATGCCCAGGGGGCATTGCCGGCGCTCGTTTTCTACCATGGCGGCGGCTGGGTCCTCGGCGACCTGGAGTACAGTGACCTCTCCTGCCGCATGCTCGCGAACGACGTGGGCTGCGTCGTGGTCTCCGTCGACTACCGCCTCGCGCCCGAATACAAGTTCCCGACGCCGCTCAACGACTGCTACGACGCCTTCAAGTGGGTCGTCGACAATGCAGGCGGGCTCGGCGTCGACCCCCAGCGTGTCGCTGTCGGTGGGGACAGCGCGGGAGGCAACCTCGCCGCCGCCGTTGCCATCCGCGCGCGTGACGAGAATGGCCCGAAGGTCGCCCACCAGCTCCTCATCTACCCGGTGACGGACCGCGACTTCGAAACCCAGAGTTACAAGGACAACGGCGACGGCTACCTCCTCACGCGCTCCGCGATGGAGTGGTTCTGGAACCACTACATCACCAGTCCGGCTGACGCCGAGAAGGCCATCGCTTCGCCGCTGCGGGTCAGCGATGCCTCGGGCCTGGCGCCTGCGACTGTCATCACCGCCGAGTACGACCCGCTACGCGACGAGGGCGAAGCCTTTGCGAAGAAGCTGCGCGATGCTGGTGTCCCCGTCGTCGACAAACGCTACGATGGACAGATTCACGGTTTCTTCCATATGTCCGCCGTGCTCGACGACGGCAAGGACGCCGTGGCCTTTGCCGGTGAGCAGCTCAAGAAAGCGCTGGCGCCCGTCGCCGCATAGCGGACCAGTTTGTCGCGAGGGAACAGCATGACCCCGGCAGAGTGCGAAGAAGCCATACGGAGCGCCCTGCCGGGGTTCTCCTTTGAGCGCGTCACGGGCGAATACCACGGGTGGTCATTTTGGACCTTCGTCGTCGACGGCGAGTGGATATTCCGCTTCCCGCGACGCGATGGCGAGGCGCAGCAGCTCGAACGCGAGTTCATCCTGCTGCCTACACTCGCTGCGCGGCTGCCCGCTGCCATCCCCCGCTACGACTACCGTGGCGAGTGGAACGACCGCCCATTCGGCGGCTACCGGTTGATCGAAGGCGCCCCGGTGAAGCCGCCCCCGGCGCCCGGCGATGCGACGCTTGCCCGCGAAATCGGAGAGCTCCTGACCGCCCTCCACAACTTCCCTACTGAGATGGCCGCCAGCCGCTGGAGCGAAGCAGACCCCGGTGCCCGCTGGCTCAAACAGCAGCGCGCCTTCCAGGCGGAATGCGCCGAGCGCGCGTTCCCGGTGCTCTCACCGCGCGACCGCATGGTCGCGAGCGACCTGTTCCGGCGGTTCAACCGGGAGCTCTGCAACACGGGGGCCGGGCTCACGGTCGCCCACTGCGATCTCGGGCTGGAACACGTCCTGGGCCGCGACGGCCACGTAAGTGGTGTCATCGACTGGAGCGACGCCGCAATCGGCGACCCCGCCATCGACTTCGCCGGCATCCTGGGCAGCAGCTCATCGCAGTGGCTGCACCTGGTGGTTGAATACTATGACCGGCCGACCGGCGACCACTTCATGGCGCGCGTGCAGTATTACCACCGCGTGGCGCCGCTGCACGACGTGCTCCACGGGCTATCCATTGGCGACCGTTCGATTGTCAAAGCCGGCGCAAAGGAGTTTGCCCGGCGCACGCGCTGAGCAAACCGCGCCGACAGTTCAGGCGTTGGCGCCAATCGCGCAGGGTACGCCCGTCCCCTGGAGGCCGCAGTAGCCGTTTGGGACCTTGTGCAGGTACTGCTGGTGATACTCCTCGGCGTAATAGAACGGCCCCGAAGGCGCCAGCTCGGTCGTGATCTCGCCGTAGCCGGCTGCGCGCAGCTCCGCCTGGTATGTTTCGAGCGCCTCTTCCGCGACCTTCCGCTGCTCATCGCTCGTGTAGTAGATACCGGATCGGTACTGCGTACCGATATCGTTGCCCTGCCGCATTCCCTGAGTCGGGTCGTGCTCTTCGAAGAACACCTTCAGCAAGTCCGCGTAGCTCACCTTCGCCGGGTCATAGGCAACGAGCACACCCTCGGTGTGACCGGTCATGCCCGAGCAGACTTCTTCATAGGTCGGATTCGGTGTGTAGCCGCCAACGTAGCCCACGGCGGTGGTGTGGACGCCATCCATCTGCCAGAAGAGCCGTTCGGCGCCCCAGAAGCAACCGAGCCCGAAGACCGCTGTCTCTATCCCCTCCGGGAATGGCGGTTCGAGCTGTGTCCCGAGCACTGCGTGCTTTTGCGGCACACGGAACATGCGCTCGTCCCGGCCGGGCAGCGCCTCTTCCGGTGTCACCATTCGTACTTTGTTACCGAGCAACCATGCCATCGTGTCTCTCCTTCTTGCCCCCCAGTCTAACGGGCGCCGGCCCTGCTGCGGCGCGACTGGCAGGGCAATAGCTCAATCGAGGGCGGCCGGTTCGTTGAATTGCTCCCAGATGAGGTCGGCCTCACGGGCAAGCAGATCCCGCAACGCTACCAGCATGCGTTCGGCATCGTTGCGGATAGTCGAAAGTCCCTGCGCGTCACCATCGATAACGCGGTCGATCTCCGCTGTGAGGTGGTCCGCTTCCTGTTCGATGCGTTCAAGCTGGTTGCGGAGCTGCCGGGTGCGTGCCTGGAGCCACGGCGCGTCGCGTTCGAGCTCCGCATAGAGCCCTTCCTTGCCCTCCACCTCTTCGCGGTAGCGGCTCAGCGCCTCCCGGGCGACGCGGAGCTCCTCGCCAACCTTCATCGCCCAGCGGCGTTCACGGCCCGGTTGTGGCCGGCCCAGTGCCTTGATCAGGTGATCCTGTGCTTCCTGCAGCGCGTTGCGTTCGGCGCCAGCGGATTCGATGGCGCCCCGTTGTGCTGATGAAAGGGCTCGCTCTTGCGAGGTCATCGCACATCGCCTCCAACGGATATCAGATTGTTGATGATCGAAGCAGGTTTATAGCCGGCTGCGCAACCCTTGCTACGGGCGAGTGCGCGCCCGCGCGATGATGCGGACCGGGCGGTCGAACCGCAGGTAGTTCCAGCCCCACCCGAGCAGGACCAGCAGCCGGTTCCGGAAGCCGATCAGGAAATAGAGGTGGACCGCCAGCCACGCGATCCAGCCCACGAAACCACGCAGCCGGAGTGGCCCGATGCTGGCGACCGCCGCGTTCCGGCCGATGGTCGCCATTGAGCCGCGGTCACGGTATCGGAACCGGCGGAGGCGCTGTCCACGCATGTCGCGCAGGATGTTGGCCGCAACGGCACGCGCTTCCTGGATCGCCGGCGCCGAGAGCATCGGCACTTCTCCCTGGCCATGGCCAACCGAAGCCGCGTCCCCGATCGCGAACGCGTCTCGCAGCCCCACAAGCCGGAGCGCGCCGTCTACCTCGATCCGGCCGCTGCGGCTTCGCGAGACGTTGATCGCAGCCGTGAGTGCCTCGGGTTTTACCCCCGCAGCCCAGATCACCGTCCCGGCGGGCACGTTCGAACCGTCTGACAGTTCAAGCGTCTGGCCATCTGTTCCGACGACGCGGACGCCTGTAACTACCTCGATGCCCCGGCGTTCCAGCTCGTCGCGCGCGTGCCCGCCGAGATCCTCCGGGCAGGTGGTCAACAGTGCCGGCAGCGCTTCGACCAGCAGGATGCGTACGTCATCGTCCCGGAGTTCGGGATACTCCCCCGGGATGACCAGCCGGACGAGTTCGGAGAGGGCGCCAGCGTATTCCACACCGGTCGGGCCGCCCCCGATCACCGCGAAGGAGAGCAGACGGGCACGTTCGGCCGGGTCGTCCGTGCGCGAAGCTTCTTCCAGGCGCCGGATGATGTGGTTGCGAAGCTCGAGCGCCTCCGGCAGGTCTTTCAGGCCAAGCGCCCCGGCTTCGAGCGATGCCATGCCGAAGTAGTTGGTGGTGCTGCCAACGGCCACCACCACGTAGTCATAGGCGAGCGCTTCCTCACCCTCCAACAACACCTGCTGCGCGGCGAAATCGATCCCCGTCGCCGTCGCCTGCCGGAACCGCACGTTCGGCGCGCCCCGGATGATGGCGCGGACCGGCTGCGCAATATCGCTTGGGTTGAGCAGTGAACTCGCCACCTGGTAGAGCAGCGGCGTGAACAGGTGATAGTTGTTCCGGTCGAGCAGGAGCACGTCGACCGGGGTGTTGCGGAGCCGGCGCGCACACTCGAGCCCGCCAAAACCGGCGCCAACGATGACGACCCTGGGGCGCTGACGCCGTTCCATTGCTCACTCCCGCCGCAGCGTGCCGTTATTCTTCGAGCGCGCGGGCGATCACCTCGAGCGCTTCGCGTGTGTGGTCCGTTGAATCGAGCATGATGTCGGCGTTCTCGCGGATGCCGGGCGGCGTCTCTGTACCCCCGGCGACGCCGCAGACCAGCACCGAGTTCCCCCGCTCACGTTCCGCGATGGCGGCTTCGAACATGCCGACATCGGTGCGGTCGTCGCCCATCACCACGAGCGACTTCGCCTTGAAGTGGCTGACCAGGGCGGTGAGCGCACGGTCCTTGCCCCCCTGCGCGTCCGGCAGGACTTCGAGCACCATGCGGCCTTCCCGGATGCGCAGCTCCTCGGGCAGCGGGTCGAGCGCCTCTCGCAGCCCCTCTTCCAGGTGCGGGGCCTTGCGGAAGTGGAACGCCGTCGAAATCGCCTTCCGTTCGATGTGCATGTACACGCCCGGCACCCGCGATATCACGCGCTGCTCCACGGCTTCGAGCGCTGGCGCCAGTTTTTCGCGGTCGACGCCTGGCAGGAGCGGCGAATCGAACGACGGTTCCAGACCGTGACTGCCGACGATGGTGACGTTGTCGCAGGGGACGAGCCGGCGCGCGGTGTTCAGGTCCCGTCCCGTGATGACAGCGACGCGGCACCGCTGCGTCAGTCGCTCGAGCACCTCGAGCACGGGTTCCGGGACCCGGGCTCCCACCGGCTCGTTCACGATCGGCGCGAGCGTTCCGTCGAGGTCGGTGGCGATGAGCAGCGGGCCACGCACATGTGCGATGGCCCGCAATCGTTCCGTTTCGTCAGCGCTCAGCATCAGTTTCCTCCAGTGCCTCCAGGTATCGCCGGCCCCAGCCGGTGGCGTCGCTCGCGCGCACCGCGTCGATGAACCGGTCGCTCATCCCCGGTAGCTTCCGCTCCACCGCGTCGCGGAGCGTCGACTCGAACGCATCGTGGTTGAGCGGGTCCAGCGGTACGAGGCCGTCCCGCTCGTACCCGGCAAACGCGCTCGCGACCCCCGCGTCCTTGCCAGTCAGCGTGACCGCGCGTTCGCCCTCGGGCCACAGCGACTGGACCGCCGCCGCCTGCAACGGCACCAGGTTCATGCCGTCGGCGAGCGACGACGTGCACACCACGTCCGCCGCACCCAGCAGGCCGAGCACCTCATTGAACGGCAGCGCGATTGGTTTGCTTTCGAACACACAGCCATCCGGCACGATGTCACGAATCTCGCCGGCCAGCGCGTCGCATTCGGCGCGCAGGCGGTCGTAGGCGGGGACGCCCTCGCGCGTTGGCGATGGGATGCCGACGTAACTGAACGAAATGCCCTCGCGGTAGAGCGCGGCAATGGCGTGTAGCCGTTCCGGGATGCCTTTCGTATAATCGGCGCGCTCCAGGCCCACGACCAGCGGCCGGCGCCACCTTGCAGGTTCGCGAAGCAACTCGGGCAGTTCGCCCTCCGCGCCAAGGCGCGCCGTCTCGTCAACGTCGATGCCGACGGGAAACGACCGCACCGCGACACGCCTCCCGTCCACGCGGAGCGCGTCGCCGTCTCGGCTGGCAAGGCCGAGCGCGGTGGCCGCGTCGATGAACCGGTCGACGTCTGCCGGTGTCTGGAGCCCGACCAGGTCGGCGCCCAGCACGCCCTTGACCCACGCCAGCAGGTGCCGCTCGCCCTGGCTGTCGAGGAACCCGCGTGCGATTTCGAGCCGCGGGAACGGCGTGTGCAGGAAGAAGCCGATGCGGCCCCGGTAACCGCCCTCGCGCACCAGCTCCGGCGCGAGTCCGAGCTGGTAATCGTGGACCCAGCAGGAATCACCCCGGCCCTCCTCGAGGGCGGCCGACGCGAACGCCTCGTTCACTTCGCGAAACGCGGCCCACGCTGGCGCAGACGGTGGTTCGGGCGGCGGGAAGTAGGTTGTGACCCGTGGCAGCGGCGCGCTGACCAGGTGGAAGAGCGGCCACAGGAACCCGTTTGCCGTGTCGGCGTAGTGTCCGTTCCAGGTATCGTCATCGAAGAAGAGCCGCCGGTGTGAAAGTACCCCGCCGCCCGGCAGGTCGAGCTGTTCGCGGCCGTGATCGTCGGTCCATTCCCGGTCGTGTGAACCGCGCCCGGCGCCGATCCAGGTCGTTGAACCGTCGCGGGAAATTGTGGGCGACACGGCGACCAGGAGCCCACCCGTCCCGGCTGGTGGTGGCGGTCCGCCCCCTGGCGGCGAATTGTGGTCGAGGTATGCGCGGTTTGCGAGGATGAGGTCGGCCGATGGAGGCATGCGACAAGTGTAGCGCGAGTTGCGATTGCGTCCGGTACTCGCACCGCGGCACGCGCGGCGCTACGGTGAATGTTGTGCCCCATCGCATCGCTGCTCCCGCATCGCTCATGGCCGTTGTCCTGGCCGCCATCGCCCTTGCCGCCTGTAACGAAAACGACGTCCCCGAAGGGCAGGAGGACGTCGACGCGTTCTGCGGGCCGTTCGTGGCGGTAGCCAGGGAATTTCCCCTGGATGTCCCGCCGGACCTCAGCAACCCCGGCGAAAACCTGCGCGCCCGCGACAAGCTCGAACGACTCGGGTTCGAAGTTGAAGCCCTCCACGACGCGGTCCGCATCAACGCGGACACCGAGGTCGGCCGGGCCTTCGACCGCTATGCCTCGGATGTCGAAGACGCGGTCGAGGAAGCCAGAGACGGGACGTCCGGTCTCGACGCGCCTTCCGGCTGGCTCGGCTACCAGGAGGAGCTCAACCACCAGGTCGAGCTCGCCGAGGAGGACCTCGAATCCGACCTCGCGGTGCTTGGCGTCGACCTCCGGCTGGAATGTGGTGTTCGCTAATGCGTGCACACCGGTGACCGACGTGAAGGCCGGTCGTATCGTCCGCTATGCCGCGATCGGCGCCCTCTGGTTTGGAGGGCTGGTCGTCGTCGTGCCGATAGTGACTTTCCTGCTCTGGTCGCTGGTGGTGTTCCTGCTGTCCGTCATCGTCCCGGGCGACCCGCCCGGCTGGCTCGTTGCTGTCATCGGCCTGGCGATGCTGCCGCTGCCCCTTGCCGCGTACATCTGGGTGACCGTCGTCGAACCTGTACGCGCCTCGCGTTCGCGCGGTTAAAGGGCGCGGGCACGTTTGGGCGCCGGTCTCCTCTATACTGGGGCACATGAGTGACGACAGGGCCTACTACCAGGCTGGCCAGGAAACGGGCGGCGGCGTCATGGGAGAGATCCGCCGACAGATGGAAGAGATGATGACCGGCCAGCGCCGGCCAACGCCCTCCATCCGCCACCAGCCCGCCGGGGACCGGACGCGGCACGGGCAATTGCTCGGGCACGGGGAGAAGACGGGCCTGGCGGCTGCCGCCATGGTGGGGTACTGGATGCTCCCGCTCATCGCGGGAAAGAAGCGCAAGCGGAAATTGCGCCGCCGCAGGGCGCGAGGCGGGCCGTCCCGGGCACAGTCCGCGCAACAGCCGGATCAGCCACAGGACTCGGGGCAGGACCCGCAGAGCTGACCGCCTCCGCGCATGCGTGTGACGTGCCCGCAACGTAGATTTGGGCCAAACGTGATCAACGGGAGCCGCAATGACTGATACCGGGGCAACGATGCCGGCGGAAGGGCCGAGCTTCGTCCACACGCTTCGCATTCGCCTGGGCGAATGCGACATCCAGGGCGTCGTCTTCAACGCGCACTACCTCACCTACATCGACGACGCGATCGATGTCTGGTTCTCCACCGCCTTCGAAGGCGCTGACTACCAGAAAGAGTTCGATGTCATGTTGAAGAAGATCGAACTCGAATGGTTTGCGCCTGCACGCCACGGCGACATACTCGAGCTTGCGCTGTGGATATCGCGCTGGGGCAACAGCTCGTTCGATATGGCCGTCGATGCCACGGTCAACGGTGAGCGCATCATCACGGCAAAGGCTATCTACGTGAGCGTGACACCGGGCGAGCACGTGCCCTGCCCGGTGCCGGGGTTCGTCCGCGAAGCGCTGAGCAAGCCGCTGCCGAACCCGACCACTGTGGTTTCAAGCTGATCAGGCTGAGAGGTCGTCGGCGCCGTCCCAGGGCTCCACGTCGAAGCCGTTGAGCTGCGCCGCGATGCAACTGTAGTAGCCGATGGTGCCGGTGAGCTCCACCACGCCGCGGCGGCCGTAGCGCGCCTCCAGCGCCGCGATGGTCGCGGGTTTCGAGCGGTGCGCGGCGAGGAGCTGATTGGCATACGCCCAGATGTCAGCCTCCTCTTCGGTGAGGCCGTCGGCCGACCTCGCGCGGATGGCCTGGATCGCTTCTTCGCGGACGCCTTCCTGCCGCGCAATCTCCGAGTGCGCCGCCCATTCGAACCGGCAGTCGAGGACGCGCGCGGTCGAAATAATCGCCAGTTCGCGCACCGTCCCGGGCAAGACCGATTCGAACCGGATAAAGGTGCCCAGGTCGGCGACTCGCTTCGCCAGCTCCGGGCTGTGGAGCATTGCCTTGTACGGGCCGACGATGCGGCCGCGGCTCGAGGCGACGTGGTCCCAGGCCGCCTGCCCCTCGGCGTCGAGTGTGTCGCGGTCTTCGATGAGCGGAATGTGTGCCATGCAGTGCCTCCGGGCGCGTGATGCGCCCGGATGATACGCGAGCGGTGCCCACCGGGGGTCGCGGTCAGGCTGGCTCGAGCTGGTCTTCGCCGAAGAACCGACGGCGGACTTCCTCGTTCACCGGCAGGTCGGGTCCGCTGAAAAGGATGTCGGGGCCGCGAGTCGGGTCCTCGGCAAGGAGCGGCAGGGCACGTGCCCGGCGCTCATCGGCTTCCGGTCCGCTATCGAGGAACATCTGTTGTTGCCACGACTCCGCGGTGATGATGCGCCCGAAGTACTCATCGTGGACGTCTGCATAGGCATGACCCGCGGCATCCCAGTCATCAGAGTTGCAAAGCTGATCCCGGAGGACACGCACGTCCCGCCAGCCAACCGAAAGCCCCTGGCCCCAGGTCGGGTCGCTGATGCCCGCTGCGTCGCCGATGAGCGCGACACCGTCCGCGTAGGGGTGGTCGACCCAGCTATCGTCCGCGGCAAAGGTGCCGAGTGGGCCCGCGATCTCGGCGTTCTCGAAGATGTTGGGGGAGATCCCGCAGCTTGCTGCGATTTGGACGAAGCGGTCGAACGCGCCCGGCCCTTGCAGGCGGTCCTCGGAGGTCCCGCGGTCAGCAATGTAGGAACGAGCGCGCCCTCCGCCTTGCGGGAAGACGAGCGTCATCGCACCGGTCCCGGGGATCAGCCCGACGAGCGCCATGTGTTCGTCCTCAAGCTTCACGTTGTCGAGGAGCACCCCCGCAAGCAGCCGACCGTCGTGGATGTGCGTCTCTTCCTTTCCCAGCGCCTTGCGGCACAGGGACGAGCGCCCGTCGGCTCCCACGACCAGCCGGGCGCGCAGGGTTGCCTCGTCGCCGCCGTTTCGCAGGCGGACTGCCGGCTCATCACCGGGGAGCACGCTGGTTACCCGGGCGCCCCGGTTGACCTCGGCGCCTGCGGTTTCCGCATGCTCGACCAGGGCCTCTTGCGCTGCCGGGTGGTAGAAGCCATAGCTCGGGACGCCCTGCATGGTGGTTTGAGAAAGGTCCCGTGGCGGGCCCATGCCGACGATTTCGAACGAAGGGACCGAGTGTGCCCCCGCAGCTTCCAATGCGCCGACGATGCCCAGCGACTGCGCCTCCGCCATCCCCCACGGGAAGACGTATTCGCCCCGGATGCGGTCGCGGAACCGCTCTTCGCGTTCAAGGACGAGCGTCCGCGCCCCCTCCTGTGCCATGTTTGCGGCCAGCGCCGACCCGGCAATGCCGCCGCCGACAACGATGATGTCGTAGTCCGTTGCCATGGTGCTCACCCCGCTTGTGCTTTTGCGGCGAACCCGCATAGCTCCGCCGGGCGAACTTCGGCAGTGCGTGCCCCGCGCCCGCCTGGAGGCGTCGTCCGCCGATCGCAATCGAGTATACGGATAGTGTCAAGGCATTGGGCGAATCATATGTGGTGCCCTACGGCAGGATTGCGCCCGCATCCCGCAGCTTCGCCTGCAGGGAGCTCACATCGACATCGACTGGCGCCGCACCATGCTGGAGCGCCAGCGCAGCCGCCTGCCCCGCTGCCTCACCCGTGGCGAAACACGGCGGGATTTCTTTCGTCGAATGGTGCGCCCGGTGGTCCGAGGACATGCAGCGCCCCGCCACCAGCAGGTTCGCCGTTTCCCGCGCGCAGATGGAACGGAACGGGATGTGGTAGATGGCGCCGTACTTCGTCCAGTTCCCGGTGGTCGCGATGGTGTCGTCGAAGGGTGGCTGGTCCATATCCTCGCGTGTGAGCATGTAGCGGCCGACCAGCCGGCGCGATTCGGTGATGCCCAGCGTGTTCGCGAACTGCGCGATCCACGCGTGTTCGAAGCCCGGCGTTTCGCCGCGCAGCCGGTCGAGTTCGGCGCGGACAAGCCGGCGGCATTCGACTTCCGCGTAGGCCAGGTCGTCCGGGTCCGTCGGGTCGATGTCGCGGTCGATCCGCTCCGCGGCGCCCCACGGGTGGAGGTACCCGGACTCGTGGACGGTCCGGTAATAGGTCCGGCTGTCCGGCGCGTCCTCGGCAAGGCTTCGGTCGGCGCCAGCGGTGCGGAACCAGAGCCACGGGTGTACCCGCTCGGATTCGACCTCCTCGCCTGCCAGCACCGCCAGGTCTGCATCACCCGTTGTGTCGATGACGGCGTTGCACGCGATGGCCTCGCGGCCCGCCTTCGATTCGAACACGACGTGCGTGATGCGGTCGCCATCGCGGATGACGCCGACCGCCCACCGGTGGAAGCGCAGGTCGACCCCTGCCTCGAGCAGGAGCTGGTCTGACTCGACCTTGAACTCCTCGGGGTCATACGCCACCGAATACCGGACGACGTGTGGCCCCCGGCCCCACACAAGTCCCGCCCGCCGGTAGCGCTCAATGAGCGCCGGGTCGTCCAGTCCCCACTCGTCCGACGGCGGGAAATGGCACGCATTCCGCGCCGCGAGCCGGTCGACCAGCTCCTGGCAGAGCCCGCCGATGACCTGCTTCCCGCGGCCGTCGTCCATCGTCAGCAGCAGGATGATCAGGCCATTCGTCGCAAGCCCGCCGAGCGAGCCATAACGCTCCACGAGCATCGAACGGGCGCCCGCCCGGGCCGCCGCGACGGAGGCGCCGATCCCGGCAGCTCCTCCGCCCACGACCAGGACGTCGGTTTCTGCGATGACGGGGACGCGGCGCGCTGGCTCTTCGACGTATGCAGGCATGGGGCGATTGTAGTGATTGGCGGCGGAACGCGCGTTAGCCGGGTAGCTCCCCGGCCTGGCGCAGCTGTTCGCGGTGCTCACGCCACCGTTCCACAACGCGGCTCATCTCCCCGCGGAAGAAGGCAAAGAACGCGCGCGTCTCCTGCATCCGTTGCCCGGCCGGGGTGTCTGCACCAAGGATATCCACGCCTTCGGCTGCCGCTCGCTCCCACTGTTCGATCAGTGGGGTGCGCTGGAAGTACACCTCGTACCACAGGTCGCCAGGCAGCCGGTAATGGTCGCTCCGAGCGCCCGGGTCCCGGTCGCGTATCACGAGACCTGCCTGCACGAGGTATCGCACCGCGCCCGAGATTGCCGCGGCGCTCACTCCCAGCCCGGTCGCGAGCTCCGAAGCGGTTAGCCGGCCTGAATCGGTGCTCAGCAGTAGTGCAAACACACGCGCGGGCATGCGCGGTACGCCTGCGTCATGCAGTGCCAGTGCGAACCGTTCAACAAAGCGGCGGACATCGGAGTTATCTTCCTCGCCGGTGTCGGGACGTTGGCCCATGTGTTCTGGGTCTTTCTTCCGTTTCGTCGATCTTCTACCCAATGTACCATTGCTTCACAAATTCGTGAAACGTGTGTACGGTCAAAATCATGGATCAACCAATCGCCATCTCCGGCCTCGTGAAGACGTTCGGTACCACGCGGGCACTGGACGAGTTCCATCTGCACGTCGACCAGGGGGAAGTCCACGGCTTCCTTGGCCCAAACGGTGCGGGCAAATCGACCACCATCCGCATCCTTTTGGGGCTCTTGCGCAAAGACACTGGCCACATCTCCTTGCTCGGCGGCGACCCGTGGTCCGAGGCTGTCGCACTCCACCGGAGACTGGCGTATGTCCCGGACGACGTGAAGCTCTGGCCGAACCTCACGGGCGGTGAGGTGATCGATCTGCTCGGCAAGCTCGGCGGCGGTGTAAACCCGGCCAGGCGCCAGGAACTGCTGGAGCGCTTCCAGTTAGACCCCACCAAGAAGTGTGGCACCTACTCCAAGGGCAACCGGCAGAAAGTCGCCCTGGTCGCGGCATTCGCCACAGATGTCGAGCTCTACCTGCTCGACGAGCCAACCGGGGGGCTCGATCCGCTCATGGTGACCGTCTTTCGCGAGTGCGTCGTCGAAGCACGGGAACGGGGCGCGACCGTGCTGCTGTCCAGCCACATCCTGGCGGACGTGGAAGCGCTGTGTGACCGCATCAGCATCATCCGCGAAGGCAAGAACGTGGAGTCGGGCACACTCAAGGAGCTGCGGCACCTCACGCGGACGTCCGTCAGCGTTGGGACATCTCAGCCCGTCACCGGGCTGGAGCAATTCAGCGGCGTGCACCGGCTGGTTGTCGAGGACCACCATGCCTCCTTCCAGGTCGACCCGGAGGCGCTCGACCCCGTGATCCGGCATCTCGCATCGCTGGGCATCGAATCGCTCACGAGCTCACCACCCACGCTCGAAGAGATGTTCATGCGGCACTACGAGATCCGGGGCGAACCCGAGGAGGCCGCCGTCGTAGTGGGCGAGGGGCAGTGAGCCACTTCACCGGCACCCGAACGCTCACTGCGGTCGCCTTCCGCCGCGATCGTGTCCAGCTCTCTGTGTGGGTGCTGGT
>SKSF01000200.1 GCA_007118095.1 Dehalococcoidia bacterium | reverse complement strand
GTCATCGACACAGGCATCGACCTCGACCACCCGGACCTCCGCGACCGCCTCTGGGTGAACGAGAACGAACAGCCGGGCACTGGCATCGACGAAAGCGACAGCGGCTGCGTCGACGATGTCCATGGGTGCCGCTTCCTGACGCCGGACCCGCTGGCCATGAGCCAGTGCGGCTACGACGACAGCGCCCTGGCCGAAAACGGCGATGTGCAGGATGACCACTCCGGGTCGCACGGCACGCGTGTCGCCGGGATAGTCGGGGCCGCCGGGGACAACGGCAAAGGTGTAACCGGCGTCGGTTGGGACATCCGCATCATGCCGATCAAGGTCCTGGACTGCACAGATAAGGGGCAGCTGTCCGATGTTGCCCGCGGGATCGAATACGCCCGCCGCATGGGGGCCGACATCATCAACTTGAGCCTGGCCGCGCCCCAGGACTCGGGTGGTGCCAACCATAGCCAGGTCCGCCAGGCGATTGCTGCCGCCGAGGCGGAGGACATCATTGTGGTCGCCGCAGCGGGGAATTACGGCAATACCGCGGATCCCAGGGTCGGCTACCCTGCCGCTTACACGCAGTATTCGAACCTCGTCGCGGTGGGGAGCTCCGTGTGGGACGAGGGCCACCGCTGGCATCGTGAGAGCTCCTATGGCCCCGAAGTCGACATCGCAGCGCCCGGCACCGGCGTCTACAGCACCGCGCGGTCAGACACGAATCCGCAGTTTCCGTACGGGTCTGCCAACGGCACAAGCTTCGCAGCACCCATGGTCAGCGGCGTCTTCGCGCTTATGCTCTCCTCAAACTCCGAGCTCGACCACCAGGACTACCTCGACATGGTCCGCGACACTGCAACCGAAGCGCCCCCGGCCCCCCACGGCGAGCCCTGGGCCGGCGCGGGCATCCTCGATGCCCGCGGCGCCGTCGGCAGCGTCCCTATGGTCGTCCAGGGAACTCCCATGCACGACTGGGTTCACGTGCCAGGGGACACACCCGTAGAGGCCCGCATTGACGGCGTCAGGTGTGGCGAGACCGTCGCTGACCGCTCAGGGAGAACAGCGGATTTCGTGGTCACCGTTGATCCCGGCGACATCACCGAGGGCTGCGGTTACCCCGGCGACATACTCGAATTCTTCATCGGCGGGAAGAAAGCGCGCGAAACTGCCACCTGGGGCGGCCCTACGGACCAGCTCATCCGGACGCGCCTCCGCGTTTCTTCGGTAACCGACCCTCCCGGGAGCGTCATCCGCCAGGACCTGTCCCCCGGCTGGAACAACATCGCCCACTTCGAAGAGAACGGCAGCGTCCCGGCGGCCCTCTCCTACCTGCCATCGAGCTGGCGCGCTCTCTATACATGGCAGCCCGGCAACAGTGCATACCTGCGCGCCTTCCAGTACGCGCCCGACTTCACCCGCAATTGGGACGAAGCGCGACAGTTCGATGCATTTTGGGTCTACGTCGAATCAGCGGGCGCCGCCACGAGTGTGAACCCGCTATCCGGTGAGCCGCGCACCATCGACCTCGAACAGGGCTGGAACCACTTCGCCCATACCGGCGCGAGCGAGGAAATGTCCGTCGCGCTCGAAGACATCGAGGGCGCTTACTCCACCGTCTACCACTACGACAACGAAACTGGCGACTGGCTCGCCTTCTCTTCCGAGTGGCACACCCTGCCAAGCCCTTACAATTCGCTCGGGGGACTCCTCACTGCTGAGACCTACTGGATCTACATGACCGAGCCCGCCACCCTCACCCTGGAGTGACGGCTCACGTCTCCAGCACGATTTTCCCGAAGTTCGCGTTCGTCTCCATGTAATCCTGCGCCGCCTGCGCCTCTGCCAGTGGAAACACACGGTCCACCACGACACTGATGCGTCCGCTCCCGATGTGCGGCAGCACGCTCTTCACAAACGCCTGGACCGCCGCACCTTTTTCCTCGTGCGGGCGGCTTCGCAGTACTGTTCCTCGCACCTGCAGGCGCTTTCGCAGCAAGAGCCCCATGTTCGTCTCCGCCGTCGCGCCGCCCATCAGCCCCACCAGCGTCATCCGGCCCAGGGTCGCGAGCGACTGGATGTTCCGGGACCAGTAGTCCGCCCCGATAACGTCCAGGATGGTGTCGACCCCCTGTCCGCCCGTCGTCTCCTTGATGACCTCCGCGAAGTCCTGCTCACGGTAGTTGATACCGATGTCCAGTCCGAGCTCGCGTGCCCGGTCGAGCTTTTCGGCGCTGCCCGCTGTCCCGAAGACCGGCTGCGCGCCGAGCACCTTCGCGATCTGCGTAGCGGCCATTCCCACCCCGGACCCCACAGCATGGATTAAAAGTGACTCGCCCGATTGCAGGCTGGACTGCCGCAGGGCGTCGTGCGCCGTGATGAACACCTCCGGTGTTCCGCCCGCTTCGTGCCAGGAAAGGCCCGCGGGCACCTTCACCGCATGCCGGTAGTGCACCACGGCCTTTTCTGCGTAGCCGCCCCCCGCGACCAGCGCCATCACCCGGTCGCCTTTCTCAAAGCCATCAACCCGCGCGCCGGTCTCAATCACCTCTCCGGCAAGCTCCAGCCCCGGGATCTCGAACTCCGGCTTCGGTCCCGGCTGCGGATAAGCGCCCATCCGCTGTAACAGGTCGCCACGGTTCAGCGCGGTCGCTTTCACTGCGACCAGCAGGTCTTCCGGCCCGGGTACCGGGTCCGGCACCTCCTGCAGCTCGAGCTGTCCCTTGTCTTCGGTGCTCGCGACCACCATTGCCTTCATGCGACCATCAGCTCCTTTCGCGTTCGCCGCCGCCTACCACCAGCCCACTTTGTAATACCAGCCCTTGAATTCCCGGCCCTCGTCGCCCGCCTCCTGCAGGCGCTTCATATGCTTGCGGCACAGCTTCACCGTGAGGCGTTCTCGTTCCTCGCCCTGCCACTTCAGCACCGCCACTTCTTCCAGCGGCGGCTGCTGACACCACAGGCAGCGTCGTCGCATCCGTCATCCTCCTCTGGGACGCCCGGTCAGTCCCCGGCGTCACTCGTCGTCGCTGTGCTGCATTCCCATGATGTGGTACCCGCTGTCGACGTAGATCGTCTCCCCGGTGATGAGCCGTCCCCCGTCACCAGCGAGAAATGCCGCCAGCGCTCCCACGTCGTCGATTGTCACGTTCTGCCGCAGCGGCGCCGATTGCGCAAACGTGCGCTGATAGTCACGGAAGCCGCTTATGCCGCTCGCCGCAAGCGTCCGGATGGGCCCCGCACTGATCGCGTTCACCCGGATGCCCTCCGGCCCCAGGTCGTTTGCCAGGTACCGCGTCGTCGCTTCCAGCGATGCCTTGGCCACGCCCATCACGTTGTACTTGGGCACCACCTTCTCGGCGCCGTAATAGGTCATCGTGACGATGCTCCCGCCGTCCGGCATCATCGGCAACGCACGTTGTGCCAGCGCGATCAGCGAGTACACGGAAATGTTCTGTGCCAGCAAGAAGCCGTCCCGGCTCGTGTCCACGAACCGCCCGGCCAGGTCCTCGCGGTTCGCGAAGGCGACCGCGTGGACCAGGATGTCGATCGTCCCGAATCGTTCCTTCGCCTTGGCGAAGGCCTCGTCGATCTGCGCGTCGTCGGTCACGTCGCACTTCTCGACGAAGTCCGCGCCCAGGCTCTCCGCCAGCGGCCGGACACGCTTCTCAAGCGAATCCATCGCATAGGTGAACCCCAGCGTAGCGCCTTCGCGGTGCAGCGCCTGCGCGATACCCCACGCGATGGAATGGTCGTTCGCGACTCCGAAGATGAGGGCTGTTTTCCCTTTCAGGCTGTCCATCCCGGCAGGGTAGCGCGAAATCGCGCTAGGCGGGCATAGATTTCCCGTCCGTCTACACAGGCGCCAGCGAGAAGCGGTCCGTCGCTCCCATGCTTACTCCCATCCCCATAATCGCCAGAGTGATGATCAGGGCAACGATGCTCACGATCATTGACTGCACCCGGGCTCCTCGGATTTCGTCGTCCAGGACATCGCCGCCTTTTGCCTGCTCCTCCAACATGTTGAGTTGCTTCGGACCGAGGACAAAGGTGTGATAGGCGACTAGAGCCACCATGACGATGAGCGCCGACATCTTGATGACGAAGATGAGCCCGTAGCGGATGCCCGTGAAGTCATCTTCGGCAGGGACGCCGTAGTAGTCTCGCCAGGTTGATATCTGATACGTCCCGGACACCAGCAAGAGTGCCAGCCCGATACCGCCGATCACCCCGAAACGCCGCGTGATCGTCCGCATCGCATCCACCCGCGTCTGCAGGTCCTTGATTCGGCGCGACGCCGGGATCCACGCGAACGCGAGGAAGAACTGTGGGCCAACAAAGAGCGCAATCCCGAGGATGTGCAACCAGGTGGCCGTGATGTGCAGGAAGTTGTCCATTGCGCGTCCTTTCGCCTCCGCGTGCGTCCCTTCCCGCATTGAACCCGACGCCAGCCCCTCGGGGAAGACGGAACGGCACGCTTGCTGCCCTGCACCCGCACGTGCCGTACGATGAGCCCATGTTCGATTCGATCGAAGAGGTTACGACGCGCCTCGCCAGCGAACGCTACTTTGCCGACCGCGAAATCGCGACCACGCTCTTCCTCGCCGCCCGCCTCCAGAAACCCGTCTTCCTCGAAGGCGAAGCCGGCACCGGCAAGACCGAGATCGCAAAAGCGCTCGCGAGCATGCTCGGCACCAGGCTCATCCGGCTCCAGTGCTACGAAGGGCTCGACGCGACCCACGCGCTCTACGAATGGAACTACGCGCGCCAGCTTCTCCGCATCAAACTTGCCGAAGCCGCCGACGAAGACACGGCAAAGGTCGAACGCGAGATCTTCAGCGAGGAGTACCTCATCAAGCGCCCTCTCCTCGAAGCGCTCACGCACCAGGGCGACACCCCGCCCGTGCTCCTCATCGACGAAGTCGACCGCGCCGACGAGGAATTCGAGGCCTTCCTGCTCGAAATCCTCAGCGACTATCAGATTTCCATCCCTGAGATGGGCACGATCAAGGCCAAACAGCCCCCGCTCGTCGTGCTCACCAGCAACCGCACCCGCGAGATCCACGACGCGCTCAAGCGCCGCTGCCTCTATCTCTGGATCGGCTACCCCACGTTCGAACGAGAGCGGGACATCGTCATGGCGAAGGTCCCCGGCATCAGCGAATCCCTGGCCGCCCAGCTCTGCACCTTCATGGAACGCGTCCGCGAAGAAGACTTCTACAAGCGCCCCGGCGTTGCCGAGACCATCGACTGGGGTATGGCGCTCGTCGCGCTCCACAAAGAAGCGCTCGACCCCGAAACCGTGGACGAGACGCTTGGCTGCATCTTCAAGTACACCGACGATATCGAGCGCTTCCGCGAGAAAGGCTACGTTAAGCTGCTGCAGGCCGAGGCGGCCGGGTAGCGCCGCCTCCTACCCGCTGTTGCCGTTCCCGCCCGGCTCTTTCCCCAGCTTCGACATGATCGACTGGAACACGTTGTAGTCCTGCGCCCCCACGATCGCCCACTGGTCTTCGAAGATGAACGTGGGGACGCCCGTTACGCCGACGGCTCGTGCCCAGGCGATCCCGTCGTCCACTTGCTGCCGGTAGGTACCGTCCTCCAGTGCCTGTCGCAGCGTGGCCTCATCCAGTCCGGCTTCTTTCCCGAGACGCACAATCGTGTCGAGGTCGCCGATGTTTTCGAGGTCCTCGAAAAACGCCTTGAACATCCGCCAGTGGAAGCGCTTCGTGTCCCCGTGCTCCTGGGCGAACTCACCCGCCTGCAGCGCAAGGTGCGAATTGGGGGTCCACGTCCGCCCGCGCGTCATCGTTAGCCCTACATCCGCAGCGCGCTGCTCGAGATGCGTTGGAGGGTCGTCCGGGCCAGTCTGGCGCTTCCGCTCTTTCCCCTCTGGCGGGATTGTCGGGTCAAGGAAGAACGGGGCGAACCGCAGGTTGATGTCGTAGTCATTGACCAGCTTCTCGACCTCCACGAGGCCAACATAGCACCAGGGTCAGATGAAGTCCGATACAACGGTGAGCGAAACAGGGCCTTCAACGGGTCCGATCTGTGTCATGGGGGCAGTATAGCTCCCACCGGGCTACGCTGCGTCTATGACCTCCGTCCCCGGCCACGACGCCTTTCGCTCGATCCTGCGCCGGCGCACCCTGGTCGCCGCTGGCGCCATCGGCACCAGTGTCCTGGCCGCCCGCCCATCCCACCTCGCCGAACACGGCAACATCGTCACCCTCCTGCGCGACGAGCCAGGCATCCTGGCGGGTATCCAGGACGCCTTCTACGCGGCCGGTTGCGACCTGGTCGATACCGCTACCTTCGACGCGAACGCCCAGTCGCTCGCGCGCATCGGCCGCGAAGCCGAGACCCGCGAGCTGAACCGCCTCGCCGCTGCCCACCTCAACGCTGTCCGCGACGCATGGACCACCCCGGCTCATCCACGGTTCAGTGCCGGGAGCATCGGCCCCGGGTGGCTCTCACCGGTACGGGGAGAGGTCTCCTATCCCGCGCTCGTCGAAAGCTATGCGGAACAGGTGCATGGCCTGCTCGAAGGCGGTGTCGACGTGCTCAAAGTCGAAAGCGTCCACGACGTCGCCCGTGCCGGGGCGGCGCTCGAAGCCATCCGCATGGCCATGCGCGACGATGGCGCGAACCTCCCCGTCATCGTCAGCTTCTCGCCGCTCCCCGGCAGCGCGCTCGCCGAAGGCGTCAGCCTCGTGGATGCCGCCCGCGGCGTTGCCGAAACCGGGCTTGTCGACGCGGTCGGCGTCAACTGCGGCGCTGGCCCGGCAGCCCTCGCCCCGGCTCTCCACGAACTCGCCGGGCTCAACATCCCCCTGTTCTTCGCACCCGCAGCTGGCATCCCGGGGACAGGCGATCGCGCTGTATCCAAACTGGCCACGCCCGGCCACTTCGCCGCCGCAGTCATGCGCGTCGTGCGGACTACACCCGTAAGCATCGCCGGCGGTTGTTGCGGCGCAACCCCGGCTCACCTCGCCGGGCTGTCCGGACGGCTCCAGGCCGCCGCTCCCTGACCGCACTTGGGGCGGCAGGGCGCTCCGGGTAGCATGGGACGCGTGATGGACTGGCTCCAGGCAAACATGCGTATCGTGATGGTGCTCATCGCCGGCGCCATCATCGTCCTCGCTGTCGGTCTCATGACCGACAGCATGCCAGCGGTGCTTGTCACCGGCTTCATCGTGGGCATTATCGTCGGCGGCGCCATCACCATAATGGGCGGCACCAGCGACTCCGGCTCATGACCGCGTGAGTCACTGCTGCCCTCACCGCGGTAGCCGTATCGACCCGTCCTCCTGCAACGGGAAACCTGGGTTGTACGCCACCTCCCACGCATTACCCTCTGGGTCGGCGAAGTACCCCGCGTACCCGCCCCATGGCGCCCGGTGCG
>SKSF01000203.1 GCA_007118095.1 Dehalococcoidia bacterium | reverse complement strand
CCTCCGCCAGCCGCTCCCCCGAAAACGGCTTGTACACCAGCCCCGCAATCCCCGCCCGCGCCTCCTCATCCAGGTGCGCATCCGCCGCATACCCCGTGCAAATGATCACCGGCAGGTCCTCCCGCACCTTCCGCAGCTCCTTCAACGTCTGCCCGCCCGTCAGCTCCGGCATCACCAGGTCCAGCAACACCGCGCCAAACCGCTCCGGCCGCGCACGCACCAGCTCAATCGCCACCCGGCCCGAAGGCGCATCCACCACGTTGTAGCCGAGCTGCCCGAGCGTCGCGACCGTCGTCTGCCGCACCAGGCTATCGTCATCCACCACCAGCACCAGGTCATGGTCTGCCGAGGGCGTAGCCAGCCCCTCCTCCCCGGCATCCCCCGGCCGCGCAGGTAACCGCATCCAGAACGTCGTCCCCTTCCCGGGCGCGCTCTCCACATCGATGACGCCACCGTGCGCCTTCACAATCCCGTAGCTAATCGACATCCCCAGCCCCGTCCCCGACCCCGCCGGCTTCGTCGTAAAAAACGGGTCGAAAATCCGCTCCCGCGTCGCCGCATCCATCCCCGGCCCATCGTCCGCAATCCGGATGACAGCCTCCTCCCCCTCCTGCACGAGCGAAACCTCCACGTGCCCCCCTTCCGGCATCGCATCCCGCGCGTTCAACAACACATTCAAAATCGCCTGCTGGATTTGCCCGTCATCCCCCTCCGCCGCCACCGGCCCCTCCGGCAACGCCGCCGAAAGCGACACCCGGTCGTGCAGCGCCGCCTCCCCCAGCCGCATCGCATCCCGCACCACCGCCCGCAAATCCAGCGTCCCGCTCCGCAGCACACCCCCCCGCGCAAACGCCAGCAACCGCGACGTCAGGTCCGCAGCCCGCCGCGACGCCTCCTCCACCTGGTCCAGGTATTCCCGGTCCGACGAATCCAGCCGCCCCCCGTTCTTCAGGATGCTCGTGTACCCCATGATCGTCGTCAGCAGATTATTGAAATCGTGCGCGATCATGCCCGCCATCGAACCCAGCGCTTCCATCTTCTGTGTATGCGCCGTCTGCCGGTATCGTTCCGCAGTTTCCGGCGCCGTCATCGCCGACTGCCGCATCACCAGCGCCAGTGACTGTAACGCCGCCGCAATCGCCGCCACCTCGTCCTCACGCAGCGCCCCGGGCTCCCGGTACGCCAGCAGCACCGCACCCAGCGTCGTTAGCTCCGTCGCAACCGGCACCACCCACGCCGCCTCGAACCCGAGCAGCCGCAGGTACTCCCCGAACGGCTCCGGCTGCGCCTCCGCTCCCAGCAGGTTAAGGTACGCTTCCGGGCGGCCCTCCGGCGGTACCGCACGCAGCGGCGTCACACCGCCGGGCTCAATCCGCGTGGCCACATCCCCCGCCACACCCCGGCACGTCAGCCCCCCGTCCTCAAACCGTGCCACGATGCACAGGTCCGCCGAGACCAGCCGACGCAACCCCTCCGCAATTCCCTGCCCGCTGTCCTCCAGCGGCTCCCCGAGCGCTTCGTGGACAAGCCCGCTCACCGCGCGCCCGAACGTAACCGCCGCCACGTCCCCCATTGGCGCAGCCCGTGCCACATCAGAAAGCAGGCCTCGCATGGTCATTGCCCCGCACCTCCCGGATCTGGTTGAAACGCAACCTCGTGGTAACCGGGAACCTGCGCGAACCATACTAAATCCCACCGTCAGGCGCGATACGCATTCGGGACTAATCACCCGCTACATGTCACCAAAAGACACGAACCGCTCGCCGAATAGCAACCGGGCAGTCCACCCGGAACCGGCGATCACACCCAAACGACACACGCACCGGTTACGATGCCATGCCCCGCTGCCCCCGGTTGCATGGGACGTATGCATACAGCGCTATCCAGCACGCGCACAAAGCCCCGTTGCACGTGACCGGTCGGTACCCCGCGCCGTGCTACCCTGACATTCGTGTCCCGCCCACGTCTCCAGCCCGGTGACGAAACCCCATGATCCCCATCGGCGACTCACCCATCACGCGGCGTACCCCGTGGGTGAACTACGCCCTCATCCTCATCAATATCGCCGTCTTCGCCTACGTCCTCACCCTCTCGAACGAACCCCCGCCCACGCAGGCCGAAGCATCCGAAAAGTTCGTCGAAATGCGCGACGGCGTCTGCTACGGATTCGAAGCGCGCCCCACCGAAGTTGACCGCTTCTATTGCGAATGGGGTTTCCAGCCCGCCGAGTGGTTCGATAGCGTCCGCGGCGAAGCCCCCGGACAGGACGACCGCGGCTGGGCCGTTCTCCTCCCCATCGTCACATCAATCTTCCTGCACGCCGGCTGGCTCCACCTTGGCGGCAACATGATCTTTCTCTGGGTCTTCGGCGATAACATCGAAGACCGCCTGGGTCACTTCGGCTATCTCCTCTTCTACGTGGCCGCCGGTATCGTTGCCTCTCTCATCCAGGGGTTCATCAACCCCGAAAGCCTCGTCCCCATGGTCGGCGCAAGCGGCGCCGTCGCCGGCGTCCTCGGCGCCTATATCGTCTGGTTCCCCGGCGCCACCATCGTCGCCATCGTCCCCGTCCTCTTCTTCCTCCCCTTACCCATCCCCGCCTTCTTCATGATCGGCATCTGGTTCATCCAGAACCTCCTTGCCGGCTATATGACGCTGGGCAGTGCCGGCACGCCGGACGCTGGCGTCGCCTGGTTCGCCCATATCGGCGGATTCATGTTCGGCTTCCTCCTCGTCTTCATCTTTTTACGCTCCGTCGGGAGACCGCCCCCTCGCATCGGCAGACGATGAGCCCGTCACATACTGTTGCCGCGGCACGTATACTGGCTGGAAATCGCGTAGACGAATGATGGCCGGGCGCCACCCGGCTATCGGCCATCACAGCCCGCCGCGGTACCCCGCACCAGGAGGCGGCTCGATGGGCCACGAGCCAACCCCCGGCATTGGTGACACCACCCCATTGGACGCCGCGCACGTGAGCGAGCGCAACGGGTTCCGCCAGGCCTGCGAAGCCCGGCTCGATGCCGTGTACGACTTCGCCCTTCGTCTCCTCGGCGACCCCGCCAGCGCTGCCCGCACAACACGCGAAACCTTTGCCAGTGCCGCCGGCGATTCCGCCGCTATGCCAGCGGACACTCCGTTCCATGCGTGGCTCTTCGCCTTCGCCCGCGACGAGGTCGTCCACGAAGCAGATGCCCGTGGGCCCGCGGCAGCCCACACCGCGGATAACGCGCAGCTTGTCGACCAGGCGTCCCGCGCCTTCGATATCCCCCACAGGGCGGTGCTCGAACTCCACCTGCGCCACGGGTTTGATGCATCCGACATCGCCGTCGTCCTCGGCGTGTCCGAACAGAACGCCGAAGTAGCCCTTACCCGTCTCCGCGACACCTTCGACGATGTCGCCCGCGCCGCGGTCCTGCTCAATGACCCCGGCGGCTGCTCACGCCTTGGTGCGGCTGCCAGGACGGACGGCACGGCCCCGCCCTCGCCCGCACAGCGCCAGCGCGTCAATCAGCACCTTCGCCGCTGTCGGCAATGCCGCGAACGCCACGCGGCAATCCCACCGCCCGCGGAAACGTTCGCCGCGGCCGGGCGCGCCGCCGCTCCCGAAGGCCTCCGCACTGAAATCGCGAGCGACATCGAAGCGAACTGGGCCGGGGCGTCGGTCGCCGAAGGATCTCCCGCTCCGGTCCCTGCGGACCGCCACGAAGCGCCGGCGGCCGGTCCCGCGGCCTCGTGGCTGGCACGCCTGCGTCCCGTCGCTGTCGCAGCTTCCCTGGCGGCGATTGTGGCCGCTCTGCTCCTCGTGCCGGGCAGCCCCGTGGCCATCATCTCCGGCGACGACGGCTCCCCCATCCAGCCAGCCGTCCGGGGCGGCGGCGAGCTTTCCGGCAGTGCCACCCGGTACGAAACCGCTACCCCGCCCCCGCCGTCCACGGCCACGCGCGCAGCGCCCGCTGTTACTGGTTCGGCGCTGCCCACCGCCACGGTTGAGCTCCGCGCGTCGGAAGCACCTCGCGATGAGGATGCGCCCGGTGCTTCCGGCGGCGAGAGTCATTCCGGGTCGGCTCCGCTCGACCCAACCCCTGTGCCTGGCGACGACAGCGATCCGGCGACGGGGGCCACTCCCACCATGACCTTCGCGCTCGAAACCGCAACCATCCCGCCGACCGAACCCGCGCCCACTGCCACCCCAACCCCACTGGCGACCAGCACGCCAACGCAGCCGCCCGCGCCAACAGCCACCCCAACCCCCTGCCACCCGGAGATCATCTCGAATATCCGCCGCGCGCATGCTGGCACCTCGTCAGAGGTCTCGTTCGTTATTTACAACAACAGCCCGTGCGAAGCTGCGGTCAACCTGGGCACCGCTGGCGCCGACGGCTGGTTCGGAGTCGCACCGCAGTCCGCTACCATCCCTGCCTTCGGCCAGCTCACCGTCACTGCCAGCATCGACCGTGCCAGCCTCGAACCCGGGACAAACCAGGCCCACGCCGTCGCTCGCGCCGAACCCGGTGGCGCTGTTGTCGACGTCGGCATCATCGCCGAAGGTCCCGCGCCAACGCCCTGACGGCGTCCATCCCCGTTGTGCCCCTCGTACCCCTGCGCTACACTCCGCACCCAACACGAGCCCGGCATCAATCACAGCGAGAGGACAGCCCTATGCCCACATTCCCCTCCGTCGAATGGTTCCAGGAAGCCGCCGACCGCCTCAACAAATCCGACTCGTTCGAGCGCCTCGGTACCTGCGACCTCGAAATGGGCGTCCAGGTGGGCGACCACTACTATGAGGTCGACTTCGAAGCTTTCGAAGTCACCGCTGTCCGCGAGATTGATGCCGCCCGTGCCGAGGAGCTCGACTTCGTCCTCGTCCAGTCTCCCGAAGCATGGAAGGCCATGCTCGAAAACATCCGCGAAAACGGCCACGCCGAACACCACTACACCCTCAACTCCCTGGACCTCAACGGTGCCGAAGAGCTCGCCCGCGGAAAAGACTACCACCGCCGCGACGCCTTCTATCGCTTCAACCAGACGCTCCAGGAGTTCTTCGACATAACTTCCGATATGAAGACCACCTACGCGATCTGATCCCCGCCGAGGGCAGAACGCCAGCGGAGCCTCCCACCGCATCCCGCGCCCCATTCGTACCCGCAGGCCGCAACCGCCCCGGCCCCCGGTGCAGTGGAATGGTGTAGCGCCACCGTGCAGTAGCATGCGGGAAAGACCCTTTTGGGGAGGATCCGCTGTGGACTTTGAATTCCTCACATACGAGATAGAAGACAACATCCTCACGCTGACGCTGAACCGCCCGGAAAAGCTCAACGCGGTCACGGAAGCGATGAATCTGGAGGTTATTGAAGCCTTCAAGGCTGCCGATGCCGACGACGACGTCCGCGCCATTATCGTGACCGGGGCTGGCCGCGCCTTCTGCGCTGGCGCCGACATGTCCGGCGGCGCCGGCACCTTCGACTACCAGTCCGATGGCATCAAGCGCGACACCGGCGGCCTCGTTACCCTCCAGATGTTCGAATGCCGCAAGCCCATCATCGGCGCCATCAACGGCCCCGCTGTCGGCTTCGGCGCCACGTTCACCCTGGCAATGGACGTGCGCCTTGCCTCCGAAGATGCACGCTTCGGCTTCGTCTTCAGCCAGCGCGGCATCGTGCCCGAAGCCTGCGCGACCTGGTTCCTTCCGCGCACCGTCGGCGTGAGCCAGGCGCTCGACTGGTTCTATTCCGGCCGCGTCTTCGGCGCCACCGAAGCCTACGAAGGTGGTCTGGTCCGTGCCGTCTACACCCCGGACCAGCTCCTCGGCGCCGCCCGCGAGCTTGCGAAGACCTACACGACATCCACCTCCGCCGTCAGTGTTGCGATGACCCGCCAGATGGTCTGGAAGCTCATGGGAGCCGACCACCCGATGGAAGCGCACAAGCTGGATTCGCGCGGCGTCTACGAACTCGGAAAGGGCGCCGACGCTGCCGAGGGCGTCACCGCATTCCTCGAAAAGCGCGCCCCGCAGTTCCCGATGAAGGTCAGCAAGGACATGCCGTCCTTCTACCCCTGGTGGGAAGAGCGGAAGTTCGAATAGGGCCGGGTATTAACGCCCGCTAACCATGCCTGCCCGGGCCCGGCGTAGCATGCAGGAATCAACGCCTCGCGGGGAGGACGCGGTGCCCGATCACATTCCAGAGGTCCTGTTCGTCTGCGTGCACAACGCCGGCCGCTCACAGATGGCCGCTGTGTTCACGCAAACCCTGGGCGGCGAAGGCGTGCGCGTGCGGTCGGCCGGTTCCGAACCGGCCGACCGCCTGAACCCCCGCGTCGTCGAAGCAATGGCCGAGCTCGGCCTCGATTTGTCCGAACAGTTCCCGAAACCGCTCACCGGCGACATGGTCGAATCTACCGACGTCGTTGTGACCATGGGCTGCGGCGACGCCTGCCCCTTCTACCCTGGCAAGCGCTACGAGGACTGGGAGCTCAACGACCCGGCGCAGGCAGATCTCGAGGGCGTCCGGCAGATCCGGGACGAAATCAGGTCGCGGGTAGCGACGCTCCTACGCGACATTGGAGTGAAAATCGCCGTATGACCACCGAACTCCGGTATCGTTGCAACCCCACGGAACCCTATAGCCGGTTCGAACTTCCCGACTGGGTCAAACAACAGCAGGCCCAGGGAAAGGCAGACCCCGGCCCCGTGCGCGTCCACGTCGAACACCCCGACCGCGAAGCCGACGGCAGTTGCCGCTGGTGCGGGGACACACGCAATGAAACCGTCGACATCGGTTAGGTCAGCGGCACACCCGAACCTGCTGGCATCACCTCGATCGGGTCACCTGTGTGCACCGTCCCGGGTGTGATGACCCGCGCGTAGAGGCGGCTGTCGCCCGGGTGCCTGGTCGCGTCGACGCGCGAGAAGTCCCCATCTGCGAACGACCCGGCGATGTTCTTGCACGGGTCTGTGTAAGACGTAATCTCCAGCACCACTTCGTGTCCCACGCGGAGCCGCTTGCCTGGCTCCACGAGCCTCCAATCGAGCCCCCGGACCGTGATATTCTCCCCGGTCGACCCCGGATCGATCGGGTGGCCTTCAGCACGCATGGCCTGGATTCGCTCCAGCGAGAACAGGCAGACAGCACGTTGCGGCCCCCCGTGGACACGTGTGTTCCCCTGCCGGTCGCCGGCAAGCCCATCCTCGGTCACCTCGGCGACCTCGACCCGCTTCTTCGGGACACCGCCGGACGAAACGTTGAGCTGGTAAATGAACCCGCGCATCGCTGCCCCCTGCTGTATTGCGGCTCCTGGCGCCGCGAAAACGATACCATGCAGCCATGAGAGGAGGGAGCCATGTGCCGCAGCATCCAGGTATTGCACCGGGCGGAAGGCCCGGCGAGCGAAGAAGAGGTGCACGCAGCAGCGCTGCAATTCGTGCGCAAGATCAGCGGCTACCGCCAACCATCACGTGCAAACCAGGCAGCATTCGCCACAGCCGTGGATGCGGT
>SKSF01000073.1 GCA_007118095.1 Dehalococcoidia bacterium | reverse complement strand
TTCTCCTCCGGTGCATTGTCGATCTGGTCGAACGCACGGAACTGCGACGCACCTCGCATCGCCAGCGTCTTCGTGATCGCCGCCGTCAGCGTCGTCTTCCCGTGGTCTACGTGCCCGACCGTCCCGATGTTTACGTGCGGCTTCGTCCGCTCAAACTTCGCCTTCGCCATCGACCTTTACCTGCTTTCCGGGGTACCCAGTGGGATTTGTGAGATGGAGCCCTCATCCGGACTTGAACCGGAGACCTCGTTCTTACCAAGAACGCGCTCTGCCGACTGAGCTATGAGGGCAGGTGGCGGGCACGCAAGCGGCCCGAGGCTTCGTCCTTTCGCAGAGACCGGCGCCGCCGGTCGTCTGTGGTATGAGAGTGGTGCAGGGGGCAGGATTCGAACCTACGTAGCGCTTTCGCGCGGCAGATTTACAGTCTGCTGCCATTAACCACTCGGCCACCCCTGCACGTGATGTGCCACCGAAGCGGCACGTTTTTGTGCCTGGAGCCCAGGAGGGGACTCGAACCCCTAACCTACCGATTACAAATCGGTTGCGCTGCCATTGCGCCACCCGGGCTCGAGTTCGACCCGTGGGCCCACACAAAAACGATCCGCCTCGGCGGATCAAGTTCCAGTATGGAACCGCGGAGGCTCAGTGGCAACAGCTTCGTGGAAGATTCTCAGCAAGCCAGGTGTGTGGTCGCGCTCACAGGCTGGTGCGGCTGGCATCAGGGGAAGATGCCCTGTGAAACGTAGGCCGCCGCGACTTTTTCGATGGCGTAGTAGAACGCGGCGGTGCGAGTATCCGGCATGTCGAGCGACTTCCACGTCTCGTGGATGTAATCGTACGCCTCGGTCATCGTCTGGGCGAGGGCGGAGCGGACGAAGTCGAATTCGGAGGGGGTCGCGGTGAGTGTGGCGCGGTGGGCCGGGTCGAACTTCTGCCCGGTGAGCTGTTCGACAGCGTCGAGCACACGGGCAGCCGTGGCGGCTTCGTGGCGGGCGGTCATGCGGTCAAACGAAACGTGGGAGAGGTTCTTGAGCCATTCGAAATAGGAGACGGTGACTCCGCCTGCGTTGAGGTAGACATCGGGGACGATGAGGACGCCGCGCTGGAGAAGGACGGCTTCGCCTTCGGGAGTCGTGGGGTCGTTGGCTGCCTCGGCGATGATACGGGCCTGGATGCGCGGGGCGTTTTCGGACGTGATCTGGTTCTCGAGTGCGGCGGGAATGAGGATGTCGCAGGGGAGCTCGAGGGCGGCCATGGGGTCGTCGAGCGTCTCAGCGCCGCCAAAGCCGCGAATGGTGCCGGTCTCGTTGCGGTACCGGTAGAGGTCGAAGATGTCGATACCGCCCGGGTTGTAGACGGCGCCGTCAATCTCGGCGACGCAGACGACGCGGGCATCGCCTTCTTCCTGGAAGGAGCGGGCGGCGTGGTAGCCGACGTTGCCGAAGCCCTGGACGATGACGCGCTTGCCGGCGAGGCCGGGTGTAAGACCCACACGGTCCATCTCGTCGCGGTATTGCATGGCGCGTTCGATGCCGATGTAGACACCGAGGCCGGTGGCTTCGCGGCGCCCGGGGATGCCGTGGAGGGCGAGGGGCTTCCCGGTGACACAGGCCATGTCGTCGAGTGTGTCGGCGCGAAGCGCGCGGAAGGTATCAGCGATCCACGCCATCTCCTGTTCGCTCGTCCCGTAGTCGGGCGCGGGGACATCGATGGCGGGTGCGATGAAGTTACGGTTGACGAGCTCGCTGGTGTAACGGCGAGTGACGCGTTCCCGGAACCCTGTGCTGACCGTGCGGCGATCGAGCCGGACGGCGCCCTTGGCGCCACCGAACGGGACATCGACGATCGCGCACTTGTAGGTCATAAGCGCGGCGAGTGCCACGACTTCATCTTCGGTGACGTTGGGGGCGTAGCGGACGCCGCCCTTCGTCGGTGTGCGGTGATAGCTGTGCTGAGCGCGGAAGCCTTCGACCACCTTCACGTCGCCATCGTCGCCGACGACAGGGAAGTGGACGCGGTAGACGCTGTTGCACTCTTTGATCTGGTTGAGGAGTCCCGGCGGCTGCCGGCAGTAGGCGGCGGCTCGGTCGAACCGCCGGTTGACGGCTTCGAACATCCCGGTTTCGTGCTGTGCGGCTGTCATGGGGATGAGTCTACGAGATGGGCGGTGACGCCTCACTGGCGTGCCCGGGACTCTTGGCGCAGGGCGGCGACTTCGCGCTGGAGTTCTTCCAGGCGCTGGATGATGGTTTCCATGTCGGCGTTGCCGCCGCTGTCCTGGCCATCCTCGTCTTCGCGGGCGAGGAATGCCGCAACGGTTGCGGTGACGGCCGAGAGCGCGGCGATGCCAAGGAGCATGAGGACGATGGCGATGCCACGGCCTGCGTCCGTAACCGGGTAGGTGTCGCCATAGCCGACGGTGGTAGAGGTGACGAATGCCCACCAGATGGCATCGCCGAAGGAGGTGATATTGGCGCCTTCAGCGTTATATTCGAAGGCGAGGCCGAGGGCGGCGCCGCCGACGGTGATCAGCATGGCGGCAAGGACGATATTGCGGAGACCCTTGCGCTCGGCGAGGCGATTGAGCAGCGACGTGTTCACGCCGATGACGGCGGCGACGCGCGCGAACATCAGAATGCGAAGGGGCCGGAGGAAGGGGACGGCCACAACGAGGACTTCGAACCAGTTCTTGCGAAGAAAGCGGAATCGCTGTGGCGCGACGGCGGTCTTGATGACCAGGACGGTCGCAAAGATGGCCCAGATGACCCATTCACCGACGTCGAACGCCGCCGTTACGGATGCGGGCAATTCGAACGCTATCGGCGCGATGAGAATGACCGCGAATACGAGGGCCAGGACCATCAGAGGCAGGTCCGTGAGCCGTTCGATGTTGTGCAGGCGTTCTTCGCTTTGCATGGACACCTCCCGGGAGCAACTTGGAGCGTTAATCGTGCTCCCGGGAGGCTACCCGGTCACGGGAAACAGCGGGGTGCCAGGCCGGCTTCGGTCAGCCTTCCATCTCGGATTCGATGAACTGGCGGGTGCCCGGGGGGCCGGTCATGCGGAATCTGAGGTGGGCGGGGCCGGCAGCTTGCACGTCGAACGAGAAGAAGGGGCAGCACCGCTGCTCGTAGGGGATGAATGCTTCGAGCGTGGAGCGAAGCGTCCCGTCGTCCCGCAGCAGAAACTCGATGCCTTCGTCGAGGCGCTGTTGTTCTTCGATGGCCCCGCGCCATGTGGCGAGCAGCTCTTCGTAGTGCGGGGCCTCTTCTTCGGTGAATGCGTCGCGGTTGCAGACAAGATCCGTCATTCGTGGGGACCTCCGGGCTTGCGGGCGAAGACGGCGGCAGATGCGACGCCGTTTCCGCCTTCGTATTCGGACGTGTCGGCGCTGACCTCGACGAAACCGGCGGCGCGTATCGCATCCAGATAGTCGGATTCGAGCAGCGCGCCGGCGATGCAGCTCGCCCACTGCTCCATGTCCTGGCGCGTGCTTTCGTCAACCGGCCGGGTCCAGACGATATCGGAGACCTGAAGCCTGCCGCCGGGCCGGAGGACCCGGAATGCCTCGCGGAAGACCTGGTCCTTATCGGGCGACAGGTTGATGACGCAGTTGGAGATGATGACGTCCACCGTGTCGCCCGGGATGGGGAGATGTTCGATCTCGCCGAGGCGGAATTCGACGTTTGTGGCACCGACTTTGGTGGCGTTGGCCCGTGCGAGGCTGACCATTTCGGGCGTCATATCCACGCCGTAGACCTGCCCGGTGGGTCCGACCATTTTCGCGGCCAGGAAGCAGTCGATACCGCCGCCGGAACCGAGGTCGAGGACGGTCTCGCCGGGCTGGAGGGCATCGATGGCGGTGGGATTGCCACAGCCGAACGCGACATCGGTCACACTGCCGGGAAGGTCCGCCGTGTCGGCGCCTTCGTAGAGCTTCTTAATGTTGGAGATGACGAACTCTGCTGGCTCGCCAGGCGCACAGCAGGCATCGCCGGACTCAGTAGCAGGGCCGCAGCAGGCGTCTTCGGCCTGGACGACGTCAAGCTCGTCTCCCGGCTGCGACAGGAATTCGTTGACGCGGCTGGCATATGCTTTGGCTACGTGGACGCGGATCTCATCGGCGTTTGGGGTTGTCATGTGGCTCCTCGCCCCGGTGCTCCATCGGAAAATTCCGATAGGCTGATATCGGGAACTTACGATACGCTGGGACGTGCCGTCAACCGGTAGCGAGGAAGCGGATGAAACGAATCGAAGGGCTCACGACTGACGAAGAACGCGCAGCGGCAATGTTCCGGGCGCTGGGGAATCCTGCGCGGGTGCGGATCGTCGCGGAGCTTGCGCAGCGACAAGGGTGTGTGACGAGCGACCTGGTGGACGTGTTGCCGCTGGCGCAGTCGACGGTCTCGGAGCATCTGAAGGTGCTGAAGGATGCGGGGATTGTGTGCGGCAACGTGGAAGGGGAGGCCAAGAGCTATTGCCTCGACACAGAAGCGATCGGATGGTTGATGGGGTTCTGCGAGCAAGTTTGCGGGCCGGGCTGTGCGCCGGGTGCAGAGCTCGCCGCCACGCTCCGGGGGGCCAGGGAAACGGCTTGAGGCCCGCCCGGAAAGGCTGACCACTCATGGCGCGCTCTGCGCGGGTGCGCCATAACGGGAGTCGCAGTGGAAGTTCTTGCGTCGTTCGGGGTGGCAGCCGGTGTGGTGTTTGTCGCCGAGCTGGGAGACAAGTCGCAACTGCTGAGCCTGTGGTTTGCCACGCGGTACCGGGTTTGGACGGTGGTGGCGGGGGTTGTCGCAGCGACCGCGGTCTTGATGGGTGTCGCTGTGCTCCTGGGCGCCGTGTTTGGGACAGTGCTCCCAGAGCGGTTGTTTCTCACGATCGCGGCGTTCGCGTTCTTTGCGTTCGCCGCGTGGAGCCTCCGCCGGGACGACGATGATGACGATGGCGAAGTGCGGACGATGCCGGTGCTGGGGGCATTTGGCGTTGTGACACTGTCGTTCATCGTTTCGGAGATGGGGGACAAGACACAGCTCGCAACCATCACACTGGCCGGGTCACGTGACCCGGCCGGGGTCTGGCTTGGTGCGACGGCCGGGATGGTCTCTGCGAACGTGATTGCCATTGTGCTGGGGAAGGTTGCGGGGAAGCGGCTGCCGCAACGGGCGATCTCGGTGGGCGCCGCCGTTTTGTTCGTGGGGTTTGGGCTTTTCACACTGTGGGAGGCATGGGGATAGGCGGCTGTCCGTGCCGGGCGGGCGGCGCCCGAATGAAGGCGGCGCCGCCGAAGCACCGGAGTTGAAGGAGTGCCCGTGGACCTGATCGTCTCTGCCGGCGCCGCTGCGGGCCTGATCTTTGTCGTGGAGCTCGGGGACAAGTCGCAGCTTCTGAGCCTGTGGTTTGCCACGCGATACCACACCTGGACGGTGCTGGCGGGGCTGACGGTGGCGACGCTGCTTGTGATGGGGCTTGCCGTCTTGCTCGGAGCGGTGTTTGGCACGGTGTTGCCGGAGCAATTGTTCCTGACCGTTGCGGGACTCGCGTTCTTTGCATTCGCCGCATGGAGCCTTCGGACAGCCGAGGACGGCGAACAGGAGGTCCGGGAGGCGCCAGCACTGGGCGTGTTTGGCATGGTGGCACTCTCGTTCAGCGTGGCGGAGATGGGGGACAAATCGCAGCTCGCGACCATCAGTCTCGCGGGGACGAGGGACCCGTTCGGCGTCTGGATAGGTGCGACCGCGGGCATGGTCGGCGCGAACACGCTGGCGATCATCATCGGGAAGCTCGCGGGGAAGCGGTTGCCGACGCGGGCAATATCGGTGGGCGCGGCTGTGCTGTTCGTGGTCTTCGGGGTGCTCACGCTGTGGGAGGCATGGGGGTAGTCAGCGCAGGTCGGAGAGGTAGTCGATCATGAGCGCGTTGACTTCGGCGGGGCGTTCTTGTTGCGTCCAGTGACTGCACTGGTTGATCTGCTCGATGCGGAGGTCGGAGATCCATTCGCGCATGGGTTCCGCCCGGTCAGGACGCAGGATGAGATCGTTTTCGGCAGTGATCATCATCGCGGGGACGTAGATGTGGTGGTCGGAGAGCTGGCGGCACTCTTCCCAGCTCATGTCGATGGCACGGTACCAGTTGAGGCCACCGGTCCACCCGGTGCGCTCGAATTCCGCGGCGTAGACATCGAGCTCTTCCTCCGTGAGGAGCGAGCCGCCGGGCTCGATGTTTCTGAAAACGCCGCTGCCGTCCCCACCGACTGTGGCAAAGGTCCAGAGGTCCTGGGCACGGTCCCAGCGGTGCATCATCTTTGCCAGGTTGCCGCGGGTGTCGGCTTCCAGCTCGGCCTCGGCGACACCGGGCTCCTGGAAGTACAGGATGTAGAAGCTGCGGTCGGACTGCCCAAAGGTTTCGCGCATGGCTTCGGTAGGCGAAATTGGTCCGGGTGGCGCGTAGGGTGTGTTGAGCCCGATGAGGCGTTCAGTCCGGTGCGGGTAGCGGATGCCGAACTGCCAGATGTGCCAGCCACCCCAGTCATGGCCGACGATGACGGCGCGTTCGATCTCGAGGGCATCGAGGAGGCCGGCGATATCGGCGCATATGAAGCTGGTGCGGTAGTCGGCCGGGTCGGCGGGTGCATCGGTCTGGCCGTAGCCGCGCATATCGGGAGCGATGGCCCGGAAGCCGGCATCGGCAAGGGCGGTGAGCTGGTGGCGCCAGGAGTACCACAGCTCGGGGAACCCATGGCACATGACGACCGGGAAGCCTTCGCCGCATTCGGCGACGTGCACCTGGAGACCGTTTGCCTGGACGTGATGATGACGGATTTCAGGGGGCATGGGCGGATAATACGGGACGCGTGGTGAAGAGGGGTCGGCAGCGTACGTTGTACCAGGGGCATCACCGGACGATGGACCTGCGATACGCTTGGTGGGTGACTATGTACCGCCCAGAAGACCTGTCGTCGCTCGAACGCGCTATCCTTGGCGTCCTGTCGATCGGGCTGCCACCGTCGCGTGCCGCGGGAAGCGACACGTTCCGCATCGACCATGTGACCGCGGTGGTGTTCGGGCTGGCGGAAACAGGCCAGCAGCACGTGTACCTGGGGCCTGACGGTGTGCATATCACGGAGGACTTTCGTTCGACCCTGCGGGCGAGCATCGAAGGGCTGGCCGAGAAGGGCCTGGTGACCTACCAGATGGCCGGGATGCCAGCGGCGGCCGGTGGCTTTGAAGAGGGAATTGAGCTTGACATGGTGAACCCGGACGAGCACCCGGTGCTCCTGGACCGGTACCTGGGGCAGCAGTGCATGGAGACGCTGTTCAATATCCCGGCGGTGTACCCGTTCCTGATGGAGCGCTATACGGCGAGCGGCGAAGTGTGGCGGCGGCTGCGCGAGGGCGGGTACGCGACGTAAACGGGCTCAGCGGGCGAATTCGGTGAGCCCGATGATGATGGCCGCCGCGAGCACCAGGGCGATAAGCGCGGCAATAACCCGGTCGACGACCCAGTG
>SKSF01000181.1 GCA_007118095.1 Dehalococcoidia bacterium | reverse complement strand
GGCATCAACGACCTCGACGTGGACTTCATCGCCACGCCGGGCACCTCGCTGCTCATCTGCGACAACGACGACCGCCCCGGCATGATTGGCGCGATCGGCATGATGCTCGGCCAGTGGGACATCAACATCAGCCGCATGGAAGTCGCCCGCCACGAACAGCGCGGCCGCGCCTTCATGATCCTCGGCGTCGACGAAGCACCCAGCGACAAGCACCTGGCCGAAATCGAAGCCGTCGACGGTATCTACAACGTCCGCATCATCCACTTCTAACCTGGAAATGCTGCGGAGTTACCACGAAGGGCCGGGGTAACCCGGCCCTTCGTGTCGTACGCTCCTTGGCGGTCACCTGCCGGCGCATATAATCCCGCCTGTGCATGCTCACCTCTTTCGCGTCATCCTCCCTGTGAACGACATCGACCGGTCGGCGGGCTTCTATAGCACCCTGTTCGGCGTGCCCGGTGAGCGGGTGAGCCCGGGCCGGCACTATTTCGACTGCGGGGGTACCATCTTCGCTTGCTTCGATCCCCGCGCCGATGGCGACGGGTTCGAATGCCCTCCCAACCCCGAGCACGTGTACCTTGCCGTGGACGATCTCGGCGAAGCGCTTGAGACCGCCCGGCGTGCGGGAGCGCACGGGCTCGACTCCAGGGGCACAGAAGAGGGGCGAACGATTGCCGTCCGCCCCTGGGGTGAGCGTTCCTTCTACTGCCGGGACCCGTTCGGCAACCCGCTCTGTTTCGTTGAACGCGGCACCGAATACCGGGGCGGGTCCTTCCCGCCACTGGCTCAGGGATAGAGCGGGTTGAACACCAGCCCGGTCCCGAGTTTCGGGTGGAAGAACGTCGACTTCTGCGGCATCCGCTCGCCTTTGTCGGCGAGGTGGAGGACATCCTCCGTCTGTACCGGGTTCAATAGGAAAGCCACGCCTGCGCTGTCCGCCATCTTTTCCTTCACTTCCGGGATGTCATGGAGGTACTCCACAACCCCGGCAGCCAGGTCCTCGTCGGTAATCTGCCAGAGCGTATTCAGCACCGAGAGGCGCAGCAGGTTCGGCGCCACTGCGGCCCAGTCCGCGCTATTCAGGTTGTTGGGAAGGTCCTTGAAGTCGAAGTCCTTGCGCGGCGTGAGCTGGTGCACCTTGCCGGGTTCCAGCCCCAGCGCGACGAAGGTATTGGAGCTTGTTGCGAGCGCTCCGAGCAGTTCGTCGTCGTCATGCGTGGCAACTTCCGTGACGTCGAAGACCTGTTCCAACGTCTCGCGCCAGTTCTCGGGCGCGCTGCGCGGTACCCACCGGTAGATCGGGCGCACCACCAGCCCCGGGTCGTCCGCCGCGACGATCGCGGTCATCGTGAAGCGTGCCGGGTGGTCCTTGGGCAGTTCGCCTTCTTGTTCCAGCACCTGCTGCTTGTAGGTTACCGCGGTTTCGTACCGGTGGTGCCCGTCAGCGATATAGAAGCTCTCCGCGAGCAGCGGAGCCAGCATGCGCATCTCGCCGCGCCCCGCTTCGACCGCCCACAGGCGGTGTTGCTCCCCGTCGATGCTCGTCGCCGACATGTCAGGTTCCCGTGACGAAATCGTCTGCTCCAGGAACTGGCTGAGCTGCCCCGCCCGGTCACGCGTGATCATGAACGCCGGGCTGAACTGGGTCTTCGTCGCCTGCAGCAGCTTCAGGCGGTCTTCCTTCGGGCCGGACATCGTGAATTCATGAGGACGCACCGAGCCTTCGTCCAGCGGCACAGCCTCGACACCCGCCAACAGTGCACGGCGTGCGTACTCCTTGCCGTCGTACTGGAATCGCTGCTCGTAGACATAGAGCTGGTGCTCATCGTCCCGCCGAATTGCGCCCTGCTCGAGCCACATCTGCAGGCGCTTTGCAACCTGCTCGTAGCGGTCGTCGCCACCCTCGGCAAGCTCCAGGTGGATGGCGTTGTAGGGGCTGCGCGCACGGAGCTCCTGCTCCTGGCGTGCCGAGATGACGTCGTAGGGTGGGGCAAGCACATCATTGAGGGGTCCGGCGGTCTCCGTGTACCGGATCCCGCGGAGGGGGAGAAGTTGCGGCATGATTAGATTCCTGTGGTAGAGATGATTGGAAGCGAACCCTCTGCGAAGCTAGTCGCCCGGGGGTTCCGATGGTTTCGTATTGTGTCTTCTGCAACATTGTAGCCGGGCGGGAATCGGCCAACGTCATCTACGAGGATGCGGATTACATCGTCATCCAGAACGTGCTCCGCTGGGCGCCGGTCATGCTCCTGGCCATGACAAAGGACCACGTCACCCAGCATGAACTGTGGACCGAGCACATCGGCAACGTGGGCCGTATCGCAGCCAACCTGGGCCCGGTCTTCTGCCCGCGCGGCTTTCGCCTGCTCTCGAACTTCGGGTACGACGCGATGCAAAGCCAGGACCATGGACATCTCCATATTGTTGGCGGCACCCACCTCGGGCCCTATGCCTGAGCGATGATGTTCGTCTGCGCCTGGAAGAGCTGCGTGATGCCGTTCCGCGCGAGGTCCAGCAGCTCGTCCAGCGCCTCCCGGCTGAAGGCGCGGCCCTCGGCCGTCCCCTGCACCTCGACGAACTGGTTGGGCCCCGTCATCACCACGTTGAAGTCCACTTCGGCGGTCGAGTCTTCCTCATAGCAGAGGTCGAGCATGCTCACGCCCTGGATGACACCGACCGAGATTGCCGCGACCTGGCCCGTCAGGACCGAGGGCGAAACGTGTCCCGGCTCGGTCAGTCCCTTGAGCGCCTGCGCGAGCGCGACATAGCCGCCGGTGATGGCCGCGGTCCGTGTCCCGCCGTCGGCCTGCAACACGTCACAGTCCACGGTGATGGTGCGCGGGCCAAGCAGTTCCAGGTCGACTACCGCACGCAGTGAGCGGCCCACCAGCCGCTGGATTTCCTGGGTCCGGCCCCCGAGCCGTCCGCGCTCAACTTCGCGCTGTGTGCGCGTGTGCGTGGAGCGCGGCAGCATCGAGTACTCTGCGGTCACCCAGCCACTCTGCGTCCCGCGCAGCCAGCCCGGCTGACGGTCCTCCAGGCTCGCTGCACAGAGCACCCGGGTCTTGCCAAATTCCACGATGCAGCTTCCTTCGGCATATGCCTGTGCGCCGGTAGTGATGGTCACCGGCCGGAGCTCTTCCGGCTGTCGTCCGTCGATGCGTGTGGTCAATGGTTCGGCCCGTCTCCTTTGTCTTATCCGGGAAGGTTCGTGTCCGCCCGGGCCGTTTACACGGTACGTCGGACGCCACACAGGGGCAAAAGCCCGCCTCACCGCTGTGTGACCACCGACACGCGCTCGCCATCGCTCCGCACTGTGACGCGTCCCTGTATGTCTGTCCGGAAGACCTCCGCGCCGTGGAGCTGCCGCAGCGTCACATCTGCCGGGTGGCCATAGCGGTTCTCCTCCCCGGCGGAGATCAGCGCAATCGGTGCGTTGACCGCCTCGAAGAAGCCGCGCGTGCTCGTCGCCGCGCCATGGTGCGGGACCTTGAGCACGGTTACGTCCAGCGCGTCATCGCCTTCCAGTTCCCATTGCGGTTCACGTTCGATGTCGCCCGTTAGCAGGAATGATGTCGCCCCGTAGTCCACGCGCAACACCACCGAGCGGTCGTTCGGGCCCATGCCGGCCGCTGTTCCGCCGGGCCACAGCGTCGTGAACGACACGCCGTCGACCGTGAACCGGTCGCCTGTCGCCAGCGTCTCGTGGCGGCCACTCCGGAGCTCCTCATACATGCTCGCGAGCAGGGTGTCGTGGTCATCGCCATTGTCGTACGCCGTGCGGACGTTGAAGCGCTCGAACGCCGCGGGGAAGCCACCAATGTGGTCGGCCTCCGGATGCGTTGCCACGGTCTTCGTGAGGTTCCGTTGCCAGTGCGGCAGCGCAGCGCCAAGCTCCCGGGCGAGGACGATCCCGCTCGGCCCGCCATCGACCAGAACGTTGCTGCCACCCGGCGTCGTCACCAGGATGGCGTCACCCTGTCCCACATCCAGCATCGTGACCTCGAGCTCACCCGGGCCACGGAGCGGCACCAGGCTGTGCCACGCGACGCCCATGGCCAGGGCGCCAGCGGCCGCACCAAGCGCGAGCCGGCGGACTCGCCGTTCCCCGGGCGTGGCGGGAGGTCGTTCCGGGATCGGCGCCAGGTACCTGTAGGCGAACCAGCCGGGGATCGCCATCATCACGAACGCCCCGAGCGCCGCGTCAGCAGGGGTGCGCGGAACATCGACGCTCGCATGTGGCACGCTGGCGAACGTACTCGCCGTCCACGAGAGCAACGACAGCGGGTAGTATGCGACGAGGCCAACTGCCCAGCCCGCCGGTTCCCATATCACCCCCGTCACCGCCGTGACCAGGCTGAGGGCGAACGCGAGCGCAAAGATGGGCTCTACCAGCACGTTGCTCAGCGGACCGATAAGGGGCACTCGTCCGAACGTCACCCAGAGCACAGGTGCGGTAGCAATGCTGGCTGCCAGCGAAAGCGCGGCGACGTGCTCCGCCAGCGGCGGAACGATCCCGCGGATCTGCAGTCGCTCCGCTTCGGTGCCGATCAACCACCGGATCCACGGGCCAAACACGATGAGCCCGGCGGTCGCACTCAGGCTGAGCTGGAACCCCGCTTCGAGCGCGGTCGCGGGCCGTACCAGTGTCATGGCGATGGCAGCGGCAGCAAGCGCCGCGAGGCTCGCCTGCTGTCGTCCCAAATAGATACCGAACAGGAAGATGACGGCCATGATCCCCGCGCGGATGACACTGAACGGAGCCCCCGTGAGAAAGACGTACGCCACCACGACCGCGATCGCCGGCCAGATCGCCTGCCGGCGCCCCATCACCTGCAGGAGGCCGAAGAACACGATGCCGCTCAGGACCGATATATGGGCGCCGGAAACCGCCAGGATGTGCGCGAGGCCGGCGTCCCGGTAGTCGTCGTAGAGTTCGTTCGGTACCGTCCCCGGGCGTCCCAGGGAGATACCCGCCGCGACCGACGCCGCTGGTTCGGGCAGCGACCGCTGCAGAGCTGATTCCAGCCGTGCGCGCACCTCGCTCACGATCCGTGTACGCGACCACGTCGGCGCGGGTGCCGTCGTCTCCAGCGAAGGGTAGAACATCGTCCCGGCGATGCCCTGGCGCGCCAGGTACGCCGCGTAATCGAACTCTTCCAGCACTGGTGGCGCGTCGAGCGTGCCACGTACCCGCACCCGCGCTCCGGGCTCCAGCTCGGTGTACTCCGGGAGCGTCACAAGGATCGAGCCGTCGGCCGGGAGCGCGCCCAGCTCGTCGAAGAGTTCGCGGGCGGCAATTTCATATCGTGTTGTTGTTGTGCCCGGGTCGGGAAGCCCCTGCACGACGCCCGAGACCTCGATCTCCTCGCCCAGGTACTCTACAAGCCCCGGCGGTGGGGCCTCTTCCCATGTGGCGAAGCGCAACGCCCCGGAGAACGCCATCACCGCCATGAGCGCCACGAAAATAGGATGGACCGGGATCCCGCGCCGGAACGCAAGCGGCAATAGCGCTGCCGCGCTCACTGCTGGCAGCCAGGGCGGGGCGTTCCACATGGCGACCGCGGCAATGCCGCCAAGCCATGCGAGCCCCAGGGCCACCAGTCTCATGCGGGAGTACGATACAGTCGCCGATGCACGTGAGGATCAGGCCGTGAAACGGTAACCCTTCCCGCGGATGGTCTGGATGTACGCAGACGATCCAGTCGCGGCACGCAACTTTCGCCGGAGGTTGCTCACATGCGCACGTACAAGCGTGCTTGCCCCGGCTGAATTGTGGTATTGCCAGACATCCACGAGCAGGTCGCGGGGGTGCAGAGTCTCCCCTTCATGCTGCATGAGATATGCCAGCAACGTCGCCTCGATGTTGGTCAGATGTTCTTCACACCCGGGTCCGCGCAGGGTGTTTGTCGTGAGATCCAGGTCAATGCCTGCCCCGTGCCCATCGCGCCGGGGATGTCCCAGCCGCTCGCGCAGCGCCTCTCCCAGGGCTTCGATCGGGAACGGTTTCTTGATCACTGTCCCGTCGAGGCGAAAATTCGGCCTGCGCGTTCCCTTTCGCAGCAAATACACCATGTTTATGGCGCCGTCGTGGAAGTTCGAAGCCAGCCACTGGTTAAAAGTGGAAAATGCCGAACCTGATTCACCGCGCGGGACGCCCTGCACATCCACCACCATCGCCGTCGGCGAAAGCGTCAGGAGCGTTTCCATCGCGGCGTCATAATTCTCCGCCGTCGCGGTGTCATATCCGCGTTCGCGCAGGTACTCCGTGACACGGGTCCGCATCCGGGGTTCGCGACTAACAACGAAAACGAGAGTCATGCTATCGGCAGTTCCTGGGCGGCGCGTTGCAGCATCTTCAGCAGGGGCCGATGTGGTGTCAAGCAACCCGCTCTCCCGGTGTGTACATAAGCCTGTGAACTTCCTGCCGCTGGCCTCGCGGCGCGATCCCGCGCTTCCTGCGAGCGCGCATACCGCTCCCGCGGTCGCGCCTGGCGTTCACCGCGAGTGCGGACGCGGGTGGGCTAGTCGTAACTGCGCAATGCGTATGTCAGGTCTTCGATCTCGGCCTGGATGACGCGGTGCGGCTCTTCCGTATCTACCCAGAGGCGCTGGGTGACTGACGCCGTCTGCAATCGCACACGCCACGTATCATACTCGCCCGCGGGCACCTCGATCGTTTCCTGTTCCTCCACCGTTACTTCGGCAACAACGATGCGCGCAATGCCCAGGTTGATGTTGTGATACGCCCCCTCGAACCCTTCTTCGAGCGGGATACCACGGACCAGCCAGAATAACGATTCGTCATCGTAGTATCCCGGCTCCGGGCTCTCCTCTGTGGGTTCCGGGAGCTCCCGGTCCGTGTCGAATGCGTCTTCGACCTGATGCGTGTCGAGGTTGACCTGCTCGAATGTCAGGTACGCGCTGTCCTCGTCATAGCTTCCGCTGAAGGTGGTTTCGGTATGTTCGTCCGCGCGTGTGACTACGCGCTGCGATTCCAGCGGCCGCAGCGTCTCCGAATCGATCACGGCCATGCCGTCGTCGCGGTGCCCCTCCCCGTCCGGGTCGGTGCACATCCGGCGAACCGTCGTCGTATCGCCATCCGGTTCCGTCTCGAGGGTGCAGTAGCCGTACAGGTCTCCGCCCTCATAGAGCAGGTCGTAGGTGACGCGTTCGGGGCCGTTCCATGTTGGTGCTTCGAAGATCTGGCTTGTCGGGGCGTCGTCGCTGCTGCCACATGCAGCCAGCAACAGGGCTCCAGCCGCGGCGAGCCCGGTCAGAGGGATCAAACGCTTTCTCAAACTCTTGCTGCCTCCACCACGCGATCGATGCGCTTAAGAGCTTCCTGGATGTCGTCGGTACTGGCGTTGATGTGGGTAACCATGCGGAACCGGGCAGGGCCAAAGGGGACGACCAGTACCCCTGCCTCCTGGAGCCCCTGGACCCACTCGCCCAGTGACCCCTTCACAATATCAACGAGCACGATATTGGTCTGTGGCGAAGCCACCTCGAACGCCTCGTATTTACCGATTCCTTCCGCAAGCATCGTGGCGTGCATATG
>SKSF01000013.1 GCA_007118095.1 Dehalococcoidia bacterium | reverse complement strand
CGTGACCTTGCTCAACATATGAGATGGGCGTGCCAGCGGTGACAGTGCGAAAGCGATCACGTTACAGGCTGCGCCCACAGGGCCTGGGCGTCCTGCAGGGATTTATGTCACATTGAGTTGTGTGTGCGTGAAGATTGTCTTTGCAAAATGGTTGGCACAGGGCAGCGCATCGGGCAAAGTGATGCATCGTGGGAGATGGGAACGACGCTCGCGGCTTTTTCCCGCCCGGACGAGCGACCGATCCACGCCCGAACCCCGCCAAACCTGGCGGTGGAAAGGGTGCACCGCAGCGGCACCGGCGTGGCCGTCATCGGCGTGCGCGCATCGTCGTCCACACACTTGTCCTTGTATTCGCCATCGTCTCGGTCGCATTCGCATCACGGGAGATGACGACCGGCTCCGGGTCAGCAACTGGTCCTGACGTGATGCCTGCCCTGAGTTACTCGGGCGTTGCGGGATCCGTACAGGTCGTAACGGACGATTCATACCTGCGGCCGGGCACAAGCCGACGGACCCATTCGTCTGTGTCGATCGAGACGCGGCCAGCGAACATCGCCAGCCTTCGCGCTACCGGGGGGCTGGCGCCGGAGTCTTCCCTTTCGTCTGGAATCTCCGCGGCAGCTTCGGATACGGGTGAGCAAGAGGCGCTGGCGCAGGGTCTCGCGGAAATCGTCGACCCCCGCGAACCGTTCGCCACCTGGACTACGCGCTCGGGAGACTCCCTCAGCGAAATCGCGGACCGTTTCGAGATAGACATCGAGACCATCCTCGAGAACAATCCGACGGTCACCGACCAGAACCTGGTGCACGCGGGGCTCGAGCTCATCATCCCGCGTGATGATGGCATCCTCCACAGGGTCGCGCTCGGCGAGACGCTCGACGAGATCATCGACCAGTACGATAACGTGACCGCGGCGGAGGTCCGGGCACTCCGCTATAACAACCTGGGCGAAACGGGCGAGGTCGAAGCCGGCAACTATGTGCTGTTGCCGGGCGCTGAGATCCCGCCGCCGCCACCACCGCCGACACCGACCCCTGTGCCCACGGAACCGCCAACAGCAGAGCCATCCAGCCCGAGCAGTGGTGGTGGTTCGCCGGGTGGTCCGCCACCATCGAGCGGTGGCCGCTTTGCCAATCCGCTTGCGGCATATAGCGGCGTCACGGACGAGTTCGGCACGCGGCGCGCCCTGCGCGGCGGCGCCATGCATACGGGCATTGACCTCGGCCTCTGGGGCTACCCCAGTTCGACTATCTACGCTTCGTGCGATGGCGTCGTGAACCGGACTGAATGGCTCACCTACGGCTACGGGTATTATGTGACCGTCGACTGCGGAGGCGGCTACAGCACCCTTTATGCCCACATGGGCCGGATCGATGTCGCGCTTGGGCAGCGGGTGTCGCAGGGAACGCCGCTCGGTGTCAGTGGGCTGACCGGGTTTACCACCGGTGAGCACCTGCACTACGAGATCCGCCGCAACGGCGCACCCGTTAACCCGCGGATTTACATCGACTTCTAAGCGACAGCATACGGCGTGGCGTTACGCCGAACGCGTCGCACCCGTCTCCCGCAGGTGGGCGATCTCGTCCCAGCTATAGCCGAGTTCGAGCAGAATTTCTTCGTTGTTCACGCCCAGGATGGGACCAGCCCCCTGCACCCGTGGCGGTGTTTCGCTCATGTGGATTGGCGGGCCGGGGACGCGCATCCGGCCCAGGTGCGGCGTATCGATTTCGACCAGGTAGTCGTTTGCCCAGTACTGGGGATGTTCGGACATGCCAGCGTAGTCGAGCACCGGTGCGTAGGGGACATCGTGGTCGGCCAGCGGCTGGAGCCACTCCTCCATCGGCCTTGTGCGGAAGATTGCCGTGAGCTCCTCGACGAGCTCATCTTTGTGTTTGGCTCGGCCGAAGGGCTCCGCGAAGCGTTCGTCGGCCTTCAGATGTGGCGCCTCAATTGCGTCACAGAAGCGTTCCCACTGGTCCTGCGCATTGGCCGCGATCGCGACGTGCTTGCCGTCGGCGCATTCGTAGTTGGTATAGGTGGCGGCGCGACGGCGCTGGAAGCCGCTCTGCTTCCCTGTGCGCAGGAACTCAACGAGCTGCTTCGACTGCATCGCGACCATCCCGCCGATGAGGGAGCCGTCGACGTGCTGCCCGATGCCATCGCGCTCGCGGACGGCGAGGGCAGTGGCGATCCCGAACGCGAGGAGCATCGCGCCAATCTGGTCGGCGAAGCCACCGATGAGCGCCTGTGGCTCACCACCGGGGCCTTCGCCCTGTTCGTACATTACGCCACTGAACGCCTGGGCGACGTGGTCGTAGCCGCCGCGGTTCGCCCATGGCCCCATGCGCCCCCATGCAGAGGCCGAAGCGTAGATGATGTCCGGCCTTATCTCCTTGACCTGTTCATAGCCAAGGCCCAGGCGGTCCATGACGCCGGGACGGAAGTTCTCCACGATGATGTCCACGGTCGGGATCATGCGCTTGATGACCTCGATGGCCTCCGGGACCTTGAAGTCGAGCGTGAGGCTCTTCTTGCCCCTGTTGTGTCCTTCGAAGTAGGACGAAAAACCGTCCTTGTCGAGCCCGTTGGAGCGGCCCATCTCGCCCCCGGGCGGCTCGACCTTGATGACCTCCGCGCCCATATCAGCGAGCAAGAGCGTGGCAAACGGGCCCTGCTGCGCGCGGGTGAAGTCGAGCACGCGGACGCCTTCGAGTGCGGACGGGCGCAGCGCCTGGTTCAACGCTTCCGGTTCAGGGGCCTGGACCATGGAGAGTTCCTTCGGAGATGGTAAGGCCGATTCTACGTTGCCCGCGCCGGGCGTTGCAGCACCCGCCGCTCGTATGATGGGCAGCCACCAAGACCGCAAGGCAGGAAGCGAGACACGTGCATGGCAATTGTTGAAACCGAGAAACAGGACGGCGTGATGGTCGTCAGGATGAACCGGCCGGACCGGTTGAACGCCCTGGGGACCGAGCTCCGGAAGGCGCTAGCCGAGGCGTGGACCGAGTTCCGGGAAAGCGAGGACGCCGAGGTCGCCCTCTTCACCGGGACAGGAAAGGCATTCTGTGCTGGCGAAGACATGAAGGAATCGCTCGAACGCGGCGCACCGGGCCTTTCGAGCGAGATCCCGGAAGACCCGTACAACGCGGGCAAGCTCGACAAGCCCGTCATCGCCGCAGTGAACGGCTACGCGATGGGTGGCGGGTTCATGCTGGTCGAGCGCGCCGACCTTCGAGTGGCCGTCAGCGGGGCGATCTTTGAGATGTCGGAGGCCAAGCGCTGGCTGCTGGGCGGCTACCAGCACGGCCACATTGCCAACATCCCTCATGCGGTCGCCACCGAAATGGCATTCGCATACCGCATCAAAGCCGACCGGTTGCACGAGCTCGGCTTCCTGAACCGGCTGACCGAACCGGATGAGCTGCTACCGGCTGCGCACGAGATGGCAGAACACCTGCTCACGCTCCCACCGGCCTCGCGTGTGAACACCCTCACAATGATGCGCGCAATGCGACCGGAGGTGCCGCCAGAGCTCGCCGAGCTGGCGCGGCGCCTGCGGGATCATGGCTCGAAATCGGACCTGATGGAGTCGCGGCAGGCGTTCGCGGAGAAACGACCTCCGCAATTCAAGGGGTGGGATGACCCGGGCGACCGTGAGCGAACGCCAACCATCGAAACAGTGCGCGCGGAGCTTTCGGACGGCGGCCCGGCCTGACACGGGCTGGCTCGCCGGGTTGACGGGGCGGGGTATGGCCCACAGGCTGGATCGTGTGGGGAGTCAAGCACCCGGCGACGTGCGTGGTGCATACCCGGAGGTTTATATGACTCAGGATCCGACCAACGAACAACCCCCCGTCACATTGAGCGAATCCGCGGCCGACATTCTCAAGTCGGTCGCTGAAAATGCGGACGTGGAATCCGGCGAAGCGGTCGTCCGCTTTTCCGTACAACAGCATGAGAACGAGATATCGCACCACATCGCGCTTGAAGAGGCCCCGGCCGAAAGCGATGTGGTGTTCGAGCAGCACGGGCTCACCGTGGTGGTCGACCAGGACCAGGTGCCGTTTCTGAATGGCTCCCACATCGATTACCAGGCGAGCGGAGACCAACCCCAGCTGCTGGTCTCCAACCCGAATATCGCAGCGTCCTAACTCACGAAGAGCCGTTCAAGCCTTCCCACCAAGAGGGGTCCCGTTTGGGACCCCTTTTCTTGTGCTGCAGCCATACCCCTATTCGGCAACGATGGCATCGCCAGCGCGGACGAAGCCGGGAGTGAGCACCGTCGCGTAGACGCCGGCGGTCGCGTCGTTTTCTTCAGCAACTTTGCGCAGGACGGATGGGGCGGCTTCGCCGGTATCGGGGTCGAGGGTGATCATGGCGCAGCGCCGGTCGCGCTCAGTGACGGCGATGCGGACGGTCTCACCCACGCGGAGAGTCTTCCCCACCCAGGCATCTTCGGCGAACGGCGAGTCGCCGGGGCAGTCGACATAGAAGTTCATGCGGAAGCGGCGAGGTTCGATGCCCGCACCGCCAGCGGCGCTGACGTGCGCGGCGGTCGCATTAGCGATGAAGGTGAGCGGCGCGACGTCGTGGCTGCCGCGATAGTTGCCAAGCCGAAAGACCTCGCGTCCGCTCGCCGACGTGAGCTCGGCGAGCAGATCATCGCTTTCCACAGGTAGCTGCGCACCGGACGGGGTGCGTACAGCCAGGGCGGGGCGATCGCCGGGGACCCATTCGGGCTGGTACTGAAGCAGTGTTGGCAATTCGCGCCCGGTGAGCCATGGGAAGGGGCTGTTGGACTTCGCCTGGACGAAGGCGTGCAGGCGGTCTCCCTGGATACCCTGGAAGGTCACCTCGACCTCGTCGAGCTGCTCGCCAGCCATGGACTTCACGGGGTAGCGCCAGATTTGTTGGATCGTGCCCAGCTTCTCTGCCATCACGGACCTCCTCTATCCCTGTGGAGGGGATGATACGCGTTCTAGACCGGCGTTGATGCGCGATCGAGCAGATCGGTGGGGCGCTCGCGGGGTGGCAAAAGGTACCGGGTGACAAGGAACCCGGCGACAAGCGCTGCCAGGTGGAACACAGGTGTGTAGTTCCGCAGGTGCAGGACGGCGACGTTCGCCTCCCAGATGATGATCGCGAGCATCCATGGCCAGGGGCGGTGCTGACGCGCGGCAAAGGCGCCGGCGAGCCCAAACGCACCGGCACTTCCGCCACTCCAGGCGCCGGTCCAGGCTTCGGCGAGGGCCGGGTGCGTGCTCAGTCCCGGGTAGAGGATGTGGAGCAACAGTGCCGCAAACAGGGCGCCGCTGCCAGCGCTCGAGAAGAAGATCAGAAGTGTCCGCCTGCTGCCTTCCCGCGATTCGACCATGACGCCAAACATCAGCAGCAGGATCGTCACATACAGGACCTGCTGCGGACCCCGGTTGAGCAACGGCGCGGTGAAGAGTGAGGAGATGGCGTTCCAGGCGTCACTGGTTATGTCCGGTACATGGAAAACGAGCCTGCTCTCGTACCCGTAGTCGGGCTTCGCGAGAATGAAGGTAAAGGCCCACGAAACCGCAACGCAGAGCAGGACGAACGGCGCCGCCCGCACGAGAGCGCCAAGGCTCGATGGATACTCGAGCCGCAAGCGCAATCCGAACGCTGCTGCCTGGGGCGGCCAGGACGGTCGCTTTATCACGGGCGAGCCCTCATGATGAGCCCGGCATACACACCGGGCCTCGACCGTAAACAATCTAGTGCGCCGCCCCGCTGTTGTCACGCCACCGGCAGGTAGATTCCTACCACGTGTCGACGTTCGCGCGCTTCTTATGGTCACGGGGCAACGGCCCTGGCACCGACCGCAGGCCGTTGAGCACCCAGTGCCGGGAATCGGCCGGGTCGATGACGTCGTCGACCTGGAAGGAAACGCCGGCGTTCAGCCCCTTGCCCCGTTCATATGCCTTCGCGACGAGCTCTTCGTAGCGCTGGCGGCGGGCTTCGGGATCGTCCATGGAGGCCAGCTCATTGCGATAGCCGAGCTTCACCTGTCCTTCGAGACCCATACCGCCGAACTCGCCGGTGGGCCATGAAACAGCGAAGAAGGGCTCCTTGAAGCTGCCCCCGGCCATCGCCTGCGCGCCCAGGCCATAGGCCTTGCGCAACACGATGGTCATATGCGGGATGGACAGGTTGGCGCCGGTAACGAACAGGCGACTGCAGTGCCTCACCAGTGCGGTCCTTTCAACCTCGGGCCCTACCATCATCCCCGGGGTGTCGCAGAGGACGAGCAGGGGGATGTCGAAGGCATCCAGGAGCTGCATGAAGCGCGCGGCTTTGTCGGAGCCTTCGGTGTCGATGGCGCCGGCCAGGTGCGCGGGGTTGTTCGCGATGACGCCAATAGGCCGGCCTTCGATGCGCATGAAGGCGGTGATGATCCCGTGCCCGAATTGCGGCCGTAGCTCCAGCACCGAGCCCGTGTCGGCCATGGTGTGGATGACGTCGCGCACGTCGTACATGCGCAGGCGGTTTTCCGGCACGACATTTCGCAGTTGCCGCTGGTCGGGGCAATCCCAGTCACTTACCCGGCCCTGGAAATAGGACAGGTACTGCTTCGCGACCTGGACGGCCTCTTCTTCGTCCTCGACGGCGATGTCGACGACGCCGTTTGGTACCTGAACGTCCATGGGCCCGACTTCCTCGGGCGCGAAGACGCCGAGGCCGCCGCCTTCGATCATGGCGGGGCCGCCCATGCCAATGTTCGAGTTCTTCGTTGCGATGATGACGTCACAACAGCCGAGCAACGAAGCGTTGCCGGCAAAGCAGCGTCCCGAGTTGATGCCTACGAGGGGGACCAGGCCGCTGAGGCGCCCCATCGATGCAAATGTGGGCGTATCGAGGGGACGATAGGCATCCTCGCGGCTGTCGGTGGGTTTGCCGCCACCCTCGCGTTTGCCGCCGGTACCAGCACGTCCACCGCCGCCTTCGGTGAAGAAGACGACCGGGAGGCGCCACTTTTCCGCCAGGTGAAGCATGCGATCGGTCTTCGGGTGGTTAATGGGGCCCTGCGTGCCGGCCAGGACCGTGTAGTCATAGGACAGGATCGCGCAGCGCGAATTGTCGACGTCGAACTGATCGCCGTTCACGTTGCCGACGCCCGTGACCATGCCATCGGTGGGGAAGCGGCGCACAACCTCTTCCGTTGGCAGGCCGGTGCCCGGGGTGAGGACCAGCCCGCCATGCTCGACAAAGGTGCCGGGGTCGACCAGGTGGTCGATGTTCTCGCGGGCAGTGCGCTGGCCGGTCTTCCGGCGCTTTTCCACTGCGCCGGGCCGGGCCTCGTCGAGCTTCGCGTGGTGGCGCTCCAGGATTTCTGCGAGGTCGGGGCGGATGTGGTCAAGGTCGATCTCCTGCTCGGCCTCGGCGTCCGCGACGTCGACGTCGCGCTCTTCGATGTGCAGCAGCGGGTAGCCTTCGTAGACGGTGTCACCGGCCTCGACATCGAGCCGCTTGATCTCGCCGGAGACCGTCGCTCGCACCACATGCTCCATCTTCATCGCTTCCATCACCAGCACCTGCTGGCCTTCCCGCACCAGGTCACCTTCCGAGACGTCCACGTTCACGATCGTCCCCTGCAGCGGGGCTTCCACCGTCACCGTGCCCT
>SKSF01000118.1 GCA_007118095.1 Dehalococcoidia bacterium | reverse complement strand
GACCTCACACATCACATCGCGGGCCCCTATGCGACGAAACTCTTCGCCGATTATGGGGCCAACGTTATGAAGGTGGAGCCTCCGGAAGGGGATATCGCGCGGAGGTTTGGCCCGTTCATGGGCGACGACGAGCACCCGGAGAAGAGCGGCCTGTTCTTCTACCTCAATACCAACAAGCGCTCGGTGGCGCTCGACCTGAAGCGCCCGGAGGGGAAGGAAGCACTGGCGGCGCTGGCGAAGCGGGCGGACATCGCGGTGGAGAACTTCGCGCCAGGGACGCTCGACAGGCTGGGAATTGGCTGGGACTGGCTCCAGCAGGTAAACCCAAATCTCTCGCTGGTGTCCGCGTCGAACTTCGGGCAGACGGGACCTTATCGCGACTACCGGCTCACGGAGCTCGTGCTCTACGGGTTCGCCGGTGAGATGTACTCGATGGGGGAGAACGACCGGGAGCCAGTGAAGATGTTCGGGACGGCGGCGCTGTTCGAATCCGGCTCTTCTATAGCCACCGCGACGATGGGCGCGCTCTGGGCGGCGAAGCAACATGGCGTCGCACAGCACGTGGATGTCTCACTTGCCGAGACTCAGTTCGGCGGCGTCGACCGCAGGCACGCGACTGCGATCGCATACCAGTTCAGCGGCCGCAAGATGATGCGGATGGCCAGCGCGGCCAGCGGCATGCCGGGCGGCATCTACCCCTGTGCCGACGGGTACGTGGACTTCAACAACGCCGGGCTGCGCTATGACCGGATCATGGAAATGGTGAACTACGCGGATTGGGCGACAGATGAGCGGTTCCAGGACCGCACGGCGCGGCTCAACCCGGACCTGGTGGAGGAATGGAACGCGCATTTCCTGGTCTGGTGCCTCGAGCGGACGAAGAAGGAGATCTGGGAAGAAGCGAGGCGCGCGAAAGTACTTTGCGGGCCGCTCTTCACGATGGAAGACCTGTTCCACGACGACCACTTCAGCGACCGGGAATTCTGGACCGAGACGAACCACCCGGTGATGGGCAAGGTCAAGTTCCCCGGCCGGCCGTTCATCATGGAACGGGGCGGCTGGGATCTTCGCCGGCCCGCGCCGCTCTTCGGCGAACACACGGAAGAGGTCCTCGCCGAAGCGGGTGTCCCAACCGAAACCATCGCAAGCATCATGCAGGCGGAGGGAGTGCAATGAGCAGCAAGAAACCGCTCGACGGTGTCCGCATTGTCGACCTCTGTGTCGTTTGGGCGGGGCCCTTCGCGACCGTGCAGCTCGGCGACCTAGGCGCCGAGGTGATTAAGCCAGAGAACCCCTTTGTGTGGCAGCCGATGACACGTGGCGCGCTTGCGCGGCCGCCCGCCGAGCTGCTCCATGGGACACCCGCGTTTGGTGGCGGCTATCCGAACAACGAGCCTGGCGAGCGGCCCTGGAACTACTGCCCAACGTTCGTGAGCGTCTACCGGAACAAGAAGAGCTTCACCGTGGACCTGCGGCGAGCCGAAGGCATGGACGTGCTGCGCCGGCTGGTGGCGAATTCGGACGTTGTCTACGAGAACAACGCGACCGGGACGATGGAAAAGCTGGGCATCACCTACGACTGGCTGAAGGAAGTGAACCCGCAGATCATCTTCGTCCGCGTCCCGGCATACGGGTCGAGTGGACCTTATGCGACGGCCCGCGCGCTCGGCGTGCACCTGGAAGGCGTGATGGGGCACACGCTCCTTCGCGGCTACGACGACGCCGATCCTTCGTCGAACTCGGTTATCTATTCCGGCGACTACCTTGCGGGGGCGCAGGGCGCGTTCGCCGTGATGACCGCGCTCTGGCACCGGGAACGCACGGGCGAAGGCCAGATGATCGAGATTGCCCAGGCCGAAAACGCGACGGCGATGTTCACGCAGGCCGTGATGGACTACACCATGAACGGCCGCACGATGAGCGCGATCGGGAATCGTGACGTGTTTGGTCGCTACCCCTGCGGCGTGTACCCGGCGAAGTCCCCCGGGACCGCACAAACGATGGAGGACCACTGGGTCTCGATCCACATCGAGACCGATGACCAGTGGGAGCGCTTTGTCGAGGCGATCGGGAGCCCGGAATGGGCACGTGACGAGCGGTTCAAGACGAACGAAGGGCGCGCGCAACACTTCCGCGAGATCGACGCGAATATCGCGGCCTATACGGCGGAGCACGAGGACTACGACCTGATGCACCAGCTACAGGCCTTCGGGATCGCGGCGGCGCCGGTGCTGGAAGCGTCCCGGATGTTCGACGACCCGCATCTGCGGGACCGCGACTTCTTCAGGACACAGACAGTGGAGGGCGCGGGGACGAAAGAATACGTCGGCCCGATGTGGAAGTTGCCCGAAACGCCGGTCGAGTTCCGCCAGCCGCCGGTTATGTTCGGAGAGCACAACGAGTATGTGTACCGCGAAGTGCTGCAGATGACCGATGAGGAAATCGAGCACATGCGCGCGGAGGGACATATCACGATGGACTACGACGAGAGCGTCCCATAAGCGCTGCTTCGCGAATCCAAACGCGCAGGATGAGGCCGATTTGCGCCACAGAGGCGTAGAATCGAGGGCCACAGTGATGCGGCAACGTGGCCGCACGCAAACGCCGCCTGCGGATCGCACAGCAGACATGCAGGCCAAGGAGGACAGAGCATGACGCAAGAGATCGGAATGCCCGTAGCCGAGCGCTATCCGCCGCCGGGCCACGTCAGCGAACGTGCGCGCATCCAGAGCCGGGAGCAGTGGGACGAGCTCTACCGCCGGAGCCTCGAAGACGTAGACGCGTTCTGGACCGAGATGGCGAACGAGCACCTGGAGTGGATGGAGCCGTTCAAGAAGGTGAAGGAGGAGGATCTGCCCGCCGGGAAGATCGCATGGTTCCTCGGCGGCAAGCTGAACGCCTCGGTGAACTGCGTCGACCGGCACGCCCGGAAGAACCCGGACAAGAAGGCCATCCTCTGGGAGGGGGATGAGCCCGGAGAGTACCGGGAGATGACGTACCGCGAGCTGTCGCAGGAGACCAACCGCCTCGCGAACTGGCTGCGTGCGAAGGGCATCAAGAAGGGCGACCGGGTCGCCATCTATATGGGGATGGTGCCGGAGCTCCCCGTGGCGATGCTCGCGTGCGCCCGCGTTGGCGCTATCCACTCGGTGATTTTCGGCGGGTTCAGCCCCCGTTCGATCCAGGACCGCGTGGAGGACTCGACGTGCCGCGCGATTATCACCCAGGACGAAGGCCGCCGCGGCGGCCGGGGCGTCCCGTTGAAGCAGAACGTGGACGATGCACTGAACGCTGGCGCGGATAGCGTCGAGTTCACGCTGGTGTACCAGCGCACCGCGAACGACGTCCCGATGACCAGGGGACGGGACTTCTGGTGGCACGAGGAGCTCGCGACTCAGCCAGCCGAGTGCGAACCAGAGCCGATGGATTCGGAAGACCCGCTCTTCATCCTGTACACCTCCGGTTCGACCGGGAAGCCAAAGGGCGTGCTGCACACGCAGGCGGGCTATCTGCTGCACACAACGCTGTCGCAGAAGCTCGTGTTCGACATGCAGGACGACGACATTTACTGCTGCGCCGCAGACATCGGGTGGGTGACCGGCCACAGCTACATCGTCTATGGCCCGCTGGGCGCCGGCGGCACGACCGTGCTGTTCGAATCGGTGCCGACCTACCCGGACGCCGGTCGCTACTGGGACATGGTGGACCGGCTGGGTATCACCATTTTCTACACGGCGCCGACGGCCATCCGCGCGATTGCCCGCGAAGGCGACGAGTATGTGACCCGCTACAAGCGGGATTCACTGCGTATCCTCGGGACGGTCGGTGAGCCCATCAACCCGGAGGCGTGGCGCTGGTACTACAGGGTGGTCGGTAGCGAGCGCTGCGCGGTCGTCGATACGTACTGGCAGACTGAAACGGGCGGCCACATGATTACGCCCATCCCGGGCGCCATCGAAATGAAGCCAGGCTCGGCTACAGTGCCGTTCCTTGGCGTGCAGCCAGCCGTTGTGGACGAATCTGGCAACGAGATCGAAGGCAACGACGTGAGCGGAGCGCTCTGCATCAAGACGTCGTGGCCGGGGATGATGCGGACGGTCTACGGGGACCATCAGCGCTTCATCGATACCTACCTCAGCGCGTTCAAGGGCAAGTATTTCACCGGCGACGGCTGCCACCGGGACAAGGACGGATACTACTGGATTACCGGCCGGGTCGATGACGTGCTGAACACCGCGGGCCACCGCCTCGGCACGGCCGAGATCGAAGGCGCGCTTGTCGGACACCCGGCGTGCGCCGAAGCGGCGGTCGTCGGATTCCCGCATGACGTGAAGGGCCAGGGCATCTACGCGTATGTGCTGCTGGCTGCCGGGTATGAAGCGTCGCCGCAGCTCGCGCAGGAGCTTCGGCAGGCCGTCCGGACGGAGATCAGCGCAATTGCGACACCCGACAAGCTGCAATTCGTCGAAGGCCTTCCGAAGACCCGTTCCGGGAAGATCATGCGGAGGATCCTTCGCAAAGTTGCCGAGGGTGAACCGGAGAACGTCGGCGACGTGACGACGCTGGCCGAACCAGCGGTCGTTGACGGCATTATCGATGGCGCGAAAGAGGCCCACTGAGGTGTCGACCCCGCGATAGTGCGAGGGGGCGCCACATGGCGCCCCCTCTTTCGTTTCATCCCAAGAACGCCCCGGGACCATGGTCAGTCTGCTTCGGTGTCCAGGTACCGGAGATCGAGTTCCAGCGCCAGCGGCTCAGAGATGCGGGCGACCATGTTGTAGAAGGCGACCGCGATGACGAGTTCCGTCTGCTGCTCATGGGTGAAGTGGGACCGCACGTCTTCCCAGGTAGCGTCATCAACGCGGACGTCACGGGTCGCCGCCTCGGCATAGGAGAGGGCGGCACTCTCTTCGCTGGTGAAGATTGCATGGCTCCGCCAGACCGCGAGCGCGCGCAACTTCGCGCCCGGCACGCCAGCATCCCGCGCCAGTGTTTCGTGGCTCGCCCACATGGTCGCAGCGCCGGTGAGCTGAGCGACGCGAAGGACAGCAAGCTCCTTGAGCTGGTTTGGAAGGGCAGCCTCGGCACGCGTGGTCTCCATCATGCGCACGAAGGGTTCGACCAGGTGCGGGCTGTTCGCCATTGCGCGATAGAGGTTCGGGACGTAGCCCCGTGACTCGGCCAGGCGGTCGAAGACGTGCCGGTATTCAGCCGGCAGGTCCTCTGGTGCGACATAGGGAACTCGCGCCATCTCAGTGCTCCTCCTCTGCGCCGGGACGTGCCTGCCGGGACCGTCCGAGCGCCCGGTCGATCAGTGTACTGCTCGCGCCGAAGCTCGCAGCGGGGTCGAGTGCGCGATCGAGTTCGGCGGGTGAGAGCACGGCGGATACTTCGGCGGTATCGAGCAGGACGTCGCGCAGGGGACGATGCGCTTCCACCGAGCGGGCAACGGCGCCATCGATGATGGCCCGGGCATCCACGCGGCCGACGTGTGTCGCAAGGGCTGTGACGACCGCTTCGGACATGACCAGGCCGGGGAGAGGCGCTTCCAGGTTGGCGCGCATACGGTCTGTATCGATTTCGAGCCCGGCGAGAAGCTCGCGCGTGGAAGCTGCAGCGGCGCTGGTGAGCTCCAGGAGTTGCGAGAGCGATTCCCATTCGGCCTGCCACGCGCCCGTGGCACGCTCATGCTCAGAGAACATCGCGCCGAAGAAGACCGGGACGAGTGCGTGTGCACGCCGCGCACACGCCTGGACTGCGACAGCGGACGATGGGTTTTGCTTGTGCGGCATCGCGGAGGACGTGCCGTTTCCCGCCCGGACTTCGCCGACCTCCGGTTGGGCAAGCAAGGTGACATCGAGCGCGATCTTGCCGAATGCACCCGCTGCGATCCCAACTGCAGCGGCGACATCGACGACGGGCGTGCGGTTCACGTGCCACGGGACGGGCGACATGTCGAGGCCGAGCTCGTCGGCCAGGGCATCGGAGACGGCGGGGCCACTGTAGCCGAGCACGGACATGGTCCCGGCCGCGCCGCCGAGTTGGACAGGGAAGCGCAGCCCCGAGAGGCGGTCACGAGCGTCGCAAAGAAGCGATAGCCACGTGGCTGCCTTCATCCCGAAGGACATGGGGACGGCCTGTTGCAGGAGCGTGCGGGCAGCCATGGGCGTCTCGCGATGGGCATCGGCAAGGTGCGCGCACACGGCAGCGGCCGCATCGAGGTCCCGCAGCACGAGCGCGACACCGCGCCGGGCGATGAGCATCATGGCGGAATCCACGATGTCCTGGCTGGTGGCGCCGTGGTGCACGTGCTCGGCAGCGGCGGGGGAGTGCGCGCGTAGTGCAGTGACAAGCGGCCCGGCCGGGTTGGCCGCGGCGAGGGTGGCATCGGCAAGCGCATCGACGTCGGGTTGGACACTGGCACAAGCAGCAACAACGGCCTCCGCCGCTTCGAACGGGATGATCCCGTCACGCGCTTCAGCCCGCGCGAGTGCAGCCTCGACTTCGAGCATGGCAGCGACCCAGGCGTCGCCCGAGACGACACGGCGCATCTCCGCTGTGGAGAACATGGACGAGAACGGCGGGTCAGATGGCAAGGAACGCGGTCTCCCCTTCGCCCTGGAGGCGGATGTCGAAGCGGTAGGATGCCGGGCCCGTGGGTTCGGCGATGAGCGTCGCGCGGGTGGCAGGGTCGTCGATGGATTGGAGGAGGGGATCGCGCTCGTTGGCGTGGACCTCGTCGGGGAAGTAGATGCGCGTGACGAGGCGGTTGAGCAGCCCACGGGCGAAGATGGTCACGGTCATGTGCGGTGCCTGCCTGCGCTCGTCATGACCGGGGACCGGTCCCGGCTTCACGGTGACGAACGAGAACTCCCCACCGGGGCCGGTTGCGCACCGGCCGAAGCCGGGGAATGCAGTCTCGCCATAGCTGCCGGACGGGTATTCACCCGTGGCGTCCGCCTGCCACATTTCGAGCAGCGCATCGGCGACGGGCTCGCCACTACCGTCGAAAACGCGCCCGGAGATGGTGATTGCGCCAGGGGTGCTCTCATCGACAAGCCGGTTGCTCCCAAGCGGCAGCATGACCGCGAAGAAAGGGCCGATGGTCTGCGCGGGTGTCGGCTCAAACTCCATGGGCTACTCCTCGGGCGGCGTGGCTTCGGGGCCGCGCAGGACGATGTCGAAGGTATAGCCGAGCGCTTCGCCCGGGATTGTGACGTCGAAGTCGAAGGTGGCGACGAGGCGATCGCGGGCGTGTGGGGGCACCGACTGGTAGATAGGGTCGTGGTCGAGCAGGGGGTCGCCGGGGAAGTACATCTGGGTGATGAGTCGCGTGGCGACAGCCGGGCCAAAGACGGAAAAGTGGATGTGCGCCGGCCGCCAGGCGTTGGGATGGTTCTGCCAGGGATAGGCACCGGGCTGGATGGTCACGAACCGGTAGGTACCGTCATCCCCTGTAAGGCACCTGCCACCGCCGCTGAAGTTCGGGTCGAGCGGGCCGTCGTGCTGGTCTGCGTCGTGCGCATAGCGGCCGGCGGCGTTCGCCTGCCAGGTCTCCACCATCGTGCCGGGAACTGGTGTACCGTCCTGGTCGAGGACACGGCCGGTAACGATAATCTTCTGGCCGATGGGCCGGCCCTCGTGCTGCCGGGTGAGGTCGTGGTCGACCGGGCCGAGGTTCGCCCGTGAAAACTGCGTCCCGGTCGTCTCCGAGACTGTATGGGGCAGCGGTACTGGCGGGCGCGACGGCGCGCGGGTTTGCGTCGAACGGTAGCCCGGGTAGCGGTGCGGTGGGTGGTCTTCGAGGTCGTCACGACGGAACCCGGACATGACTCATTCCTTCCCGGCCTCGATCGCGGGCCATTCGATACCGACGTAGTTTTCGGCAAAGCTTGTGCCGGCGGCCGTGGACGTACAGACATATTCGAGGCGCGCCTCCTGCATCTTGCGGTGAAACGCGGCGCCCGGCATGTCGTCCGGGGGACGATGGAGCATCCACGACATCCAGGTGGAAAACTCCTGTACGCGCCAGACTCGCCGGAGACAGGTGTCTGAATACGATTGGAGCCCGACGTCGTCGCCCGTGAGATACCAGTCGCCGAGTGCACCGGCCAGGACCTCGACATCGGCGATCGCCAGGTTCATCCCCTTCGCGCCCGTGGGCGGGGCGATGTGCGCGGCGTCACCGGCGAGGAACAGGCGGCCATACTGCATGGGCTCGGTAACGAAGCTGCGCAGCTCGGCGACGGTCTTTTCGATGATCGGGCCCTCGCTAAGCGTCCAGCCGGGCGTGGCCAGCCGGCGCTGCAGCTCGTCCCAGATGACGTCATCGGCCCAGTCGTTGGGATCGTCCTCCGGTGCGCACTGCAGGTAGAAGCGCGACACGGTGTCGGTCCGCAGCATGTGCCCGGCGAATCCCCGGTCGTGCAGCGCGTAGATGATCTCGCTCGTCGACGGTCCGACAGCGGCAAGGATGCCGAGCCACCCGAAGGGGAGATGCTGGTCATAGAAGTTCAGCGCTCCCGGTGGGACCGCATCGCGTGAGACGCCGTGGAAGCCGTCGCAGCCAGCGATGATATCGCAATCAAGCTCCTCGGCCTGGCCATCTACCGTGTACCGGATGCGGGGCTGCGGCCCCTCGATATCAAGCGGCATCACATCCGCGGCTTCGAAGACAATGGGGGCGCCGGCATCGAGGCGCAGGCGCACCAGGTCCGCAACGAGCTCTTGCTGCGGGTAGACGAGCATGCGCCGTCCGCCATAGAGGTCGCTATAGGGAAGGCGGTACCGTTCGCCGTTGGTGCGGAACTCGGTCCCACGGTGGACGGCGCCTTCGCGGAGCATGCGTTCGCCGAGGCCGTGACGGTCGAGGAGCTCAACGGTGCGATGTTCGAGCAGGCCGGCGCGGACGCGGTGTTCGATGTAGTCACGGCTGTGCTTCTCGATGACGACCGATTCGATGCCCTGCTGCGCCAGGAGATGCGCGAGCACGAGGCCGGCCGGGCCCGCGCCGATGATGCCCACCTGTGTCTTCGGCACCGCGACACCTCCAGTGTGCCTGCGCGTGAGGGTAGATGGTCGGCGAAGCGGCTGCCAAGCGCCGGGAGAGGCGGACACGAAAAAGGGCTCCCCATGTGGGAGCCCTTTGCTGGGCAGAGATGGTCGGAGCGCCGCGATTCGAACGCGGGACCTCTCGACCCCCAGTCGAGTGCGCTACCAGACTGCGCCACGCTCCGGCCCGTTTGTAGCCTAGCAAATGCTGCGCTAAGGCGCAGTCCCGGGCCCTGCATCCCCGGACTCCCCGGGCAGGTGGCGCGCCTCGGCCAGGCGGGACTCGAATGCGACACGGGCACGGGCCACGTGGGCATCGTCCGCTGCGAGCGCGCGGTTCATCACGTCCCACAGATGACGAAGGGCAGCGGCGGCTTCGTAACAGGCGATGAATGCGGGCGAAGCGTCCAGGGCCGGCTCCACAAGGAGGTGATAGTACGCGCGGCCATCGCGAAGACGCTGGTTGAACCGGACGGACCAGCCTGCCCACGTTGACGGGTCTTCGATCGCCGCCTCGCGGGCGGCGACGAGTTCAGTGCGCATGCGATCCAGGAAATCGAGCGCGGCTTGCGCGTCGAAATGGGCACCGGGAAGCGTCATCCTACCGCCACATTGCCCGGGTGACATCGGGGTCGACAATCCCGTCGCCGCCGGAGACACCGACGGGGGCGCCGTCGGCGCGCCAGCACGCGGCGCCGGTCATCAGCCCGGTCGCGGCATCGTACTGGATCCCGTTCATCCCACCGGCGACTTTGAAGACGCGTTCGACCCTGTGCCCGCGGCGCTGCATCTCAGCGTCGAGGGCATCGACGTCGCCGAAGCCTTCCTCGAGTTCGAGCGTTTCGCCCCGTGCCCATGCGCGCGGCGCCTCGACCGCCTGCTGCAGCGTCATGCCGTGGTCGATGACGTTGACGATGGCCTGGAAGACCGCCCCGAAGATACGCACGGCGCCGGGCGTCCCCAGCGCGAGGAATGGTGCGCCGTCTTTGAGGACGATGGTGGGCGACATGGACGAGAGGATGCGCTTACCCGGGGCGATGGAGTTCGTCCTGCCGGGGATGGGGTCCATGAGCTGCATACAGTTGTTGAGGAGCATGCCGGTGCCGGGGACGGTCACCTTCGAGCCGAAGCCGAGGTGCAGCGTGTTTGTCGTTGAGACGACATTGCCATCGGCGTCCATGGCGCAGCAGTGGGTAGTGGATGCGTGCTCGCGGTCGGGCGGCAGACCGGCGTGGTAGTCCTGTGCACGGCGCATGTCGATCTGCGCACGCCGCTCGGCCGCATAGGCATCGGATATGAGCCAGTCGACCGGAACATCGGTCGTGGCGGGGTCGGCCATGTATTCGAAGCGGTCGGCGAAGGCTATCTTCAGTGCTTCGGCAGTGAGGTGGACGCTGTCGGCTGTGCCGAACCCCATCGCCGGGATGTCGAAGCCCTCGAAGATTTTGAGCATCTGGATGATGTGCGTACCACCCGATGACGGCGGGCCCATGGAGACGATTTCGTGGCCGCGGTAGGCGCCGCGCACCGGCTGGCGCTCGTGGATGCGGTAGGCCTGGATGTCGTCCATGGTGATGAGCCCACCGTTCGCCGCCATGTCGTCAGCAATTGCGCGGCCCAGCGGTCCGTCGTAGAGATACCCCGGACCTTCGCGCCCGACGGTTTCCAGCGTTTCGGCGTACTCGGGGCGGCGGATGGTATCACCGGGTTTGGGCACTTCGCCCCCGGGGAGGAAGACCTTTGCGGTCTCCGGGAAGCGGCGGATGCGCTCCACTTCCTGCTGGATGATGCTGCACAGGTACGGCGTCGCGGCGAACCCGTCACGGGCATACCGGACCGCTGGCGCCACAACTTCCGAGAGCGGCATCTTTCCGAAGCGTTCGACTGCATGCGCCCAGCCCTTGAGCGTGCCGCCCACCGCAACAGACCGGTGGCCGACTTCGTTCTCGCCGCCCTCAACTTCGTGTTCGAGGGTGCCGGGCACCGGCCGGAACATGTCCGGAGCCGCCGCGGAGGGGATGACGGCGTAGTTGTCGACGGTGGCGCATTCGCCGTTGGCCCAGCGGACGTTGACGAACCCTGCTCCGAAGATGGTGACCATCATGGGTTCGACAACGGTGAGCGCGAACATGGTCGCAATCGCCGCATCGACTGCGTTTCCGCCACGGACCAGCGTCTCGGTCCCGGCAAGCGATGCCAGCGGGTGGTTCGAGGTGACCATCCCGCGCGACGCGGTCGCGGGCTGCTTGAGGGTGATGCGTTCTTTGGCGGTCATCGCTCCTCCGGACCGAAAGCGGTGGCTGCTTTGTACCGGATCCGCGGGGTCGCCTCAACTCATACGACGATCCGGGTGATGACGACAGCGGCCGTGCCAACCCCGCCGACGAGGACGTATTCCATCAGCGTGCCGAATTCGAGGTCGTGGTCGAGCAGGTGGTGAACGATGCCGGTCGCCATGTAAAACCCGATGATGAGCAGGGCGCCGGCGAGCAGGCCGTCGAGCGGGAAGAAGTAGAGGACGATGCGAAGTTCGGCCATCGTGACTCCGATGGCAAGGCCAACCAGGAGTGCGCTCCCGGGCAGGATGCGGGTCTCGCGAAGTAGCGCTATTGAGAGTCCCATGCTTACGAGACCGACCAGCGTCGCGCCGACAGGGAGGCTGAAATCTTCGGTGTAGATGATGGTGTAGATGGCGAAGGCCACCAGGTAGGTGGCGACGGCGAGGATGAGCCGCATTGTGCCGTAGAGGCGAGACTCGAAATCCACCGTGTAGTACTCGCCGAGGACGATTGCCGCGACGAAGAGGCCGGCGAAGAATCCCGCACCGGGGCGAAAGTAGCCTTCCAGCGCTTCGTGGATGAAATAGCCAGCCCCGGCCACTGCCATCGCGGGGAGTACCAGGAAGGGCAACGTCGCGAAGGCCCCGGCGCCATGGAAGCGGGGATGTGTCCGGACGGCCCCGTCGGTTGAGAGGGCGATCATGAGCGTGGTGAACCAGAGGATCCATGGCTGGTGGGGCCGGATGCCGAGGTACGCAATGAGTCCCGCGATGGCGATGACCGCTACGAGGAAGATGCGGGCGCGAATCCCGCCGTCCGATGCTCCCAGGGTGGCTTGTCCAAGCAGACCCTTACTCCGCGGCGAGAGTGGGGGTTTCGAGGCCATAGATCTCGGCGGCGTTGGCCCACCAGAGCCGGTGGCGCTGGTCGTCGTCGAGCTCGAGCTGGTCATACATGGTGTTGAAGCGCTCGATGTGGCGGCCGATTTCCTCCATCGCGCAATCGCTTCCCCAGATGAGCTTTTCCACGCCGATTTCGCGCCCAATGAGGCCGCGATCCATAGCATGGCGTTCGATGGTGACGCCGCCGCTCATATCGAACGATACGTTATGACGCCAGCGGGCGACCGAAGCGGTGTATTCGAAGTTGCCCTGGTTCCCCAGGTGCGCGCCGATGATCTTGAGGCGCGGGAAGCGGTTGGCGATGGTATCGAGGTGGAGCGGGCTCATACGGTCAGCCGAAACATCGCGCACCGGCATGCGGTCGGCCATGGCCATCATGCGTTCGTAAGCCTGCGCGGCCTGGGCATCGCGCCGGGGATGGGTAATCGAGTAGTCGAGCCCGCCACCGATGACACCAAGATGGAACAGGATGGGCATGCCCAGGTCCTGGGCCTTCGCGTACGTGGGCATGTAGTCGGGTGTGTCATAGGGACGGGCAACGCCGATCAGCTTGAGCCCACGGTAGCCCATGTCGAAGAGCTCTTGTACGTCGTCCGGACCGATGTCTTCGGGATCGATGACGGCGACTGGAATGAGGACTTCGGGGTATTGCTGCACGATCTCCAGTCCGCGCTCATAGGACGGCCCGAACCGGCCGCCGGTGAGCATGCAGGCCTTTGTGATGCCGGCAGAGACAGCCGTTTCAACGAGCCGATCGACCATGGGGGCCGGATCTTCGTCGGGATTTTCCCAGTTGCGGGGAAAGTGCATGTGGACGTCAAAAATCTTTTGCACAGGCTGGCCGCACCTCGCGGGGGAGTGTATCACCTGACTTCGGAGCGGCCAGTACCCGGGAAGGACCGCTTGCCGGGGCGGCACCGGGGCGCAAGGATGCAGCCGTGAGTGCGAAGCATCCGCAGCAAGACAGCGGGCTGGTCGACGTCGCCGTAAACGCGGGGCACCCGACCCGCCAGGCGTTCACCTACCGTGTGCCCGCGGAGCTACCGGTGGAGCCGGGCCATGCCGTGTTCGTGCCCTTCGGTTCGCGGATCCTGCAGGGTGTTGTGCTGGGCGCCACGGAGACACCGCCGGAGGCCGAGGTGCGGGACATCCAGGCGCTTGCCGACGAGCGGCGTCTGCTAGACGAGCCACGTGCCGCTATCGCGCGCTGGATGAGCGACGAATACCTGGCGCCTTTGTGGGACTGCGTCGCCACCTGTTTGCCAAGCGGCTTCGGGCAGCGGCCGGTGACGATGGTATCGCCGGTGGATGTGCCGCCACTGTACCCGACGAACCCGATTGACCGGCGCATCCTCCGGCACCTGGGCGAGCACGGCCGGACGCCGCTCGATGTGCTGCGGGAAGCCGTGGGGACCGTGACCACATCCCGGTTGCAGCGGCTCCAGGAGCAGGGACTGCTGACCGTGACACAGGGACTGGCCCGTCCGCGCGCGGGTCCACGGTTCGAACGGCGCCTGCGATTGCTTCGCCCGCCGGAGGAGGCGCGCGAGCACGCCGAGAAACTGCGCGAGAAGTCGCCGCGATCCGTGGACGCACGCTTGCTCGCAGTCCTGGCGCGCAAGGAAGAAATCACCCTGGGCGACGCCCGCCACGCGGGCGCGACACCGCGGCATGTTGACCGGCTCGAAGAGGATGGCTGGCTGGAAGAAGTGGCGGTGCGGATCGAGCGCGACCCCATCGCCAGTTACCACTTCGAACCGAAGACGCCAGCGGTGCTCTCGGATGACCAGGCAGCCGCGGTTGAACAGATCTGGGAATCGGGCGGGACTCATCTGCTGCACGGAGTTACCGGGTCGGGGAAGACCGAAGTCTACATGGAGCTGGCGCGGCGAACGCTGGCGGAGGGGCGTGGGGTGATCGTGCTGGTGCCGGAGATTTCGCTGACGCCACAGGCGATCCGCCGTTACGGCGAGCAGTTCGGGGAGCAGATCGCCGTCATCCACAGTGCACTGGGCGAAGGGGAGCTCTTCGACCAGTGGTTTCGGATCCACGAGGGGCGGGCACGGCTCGTCCTGGGATCACGCAGCGCTATCTTCGCCCCGGTCGCCGACCCCGGGCTTGTCGTGCTCGACGAGGAGCACGAGCCGAGCTACAAGCAGAGCGACCCGTCACCCAGGTACCACGCGCGGGCCGTAGCAGAACGGCTGCGTGAACTGACCGGCGCCCGCCTCGTGCTCGGAAGCGCGACGCCCGACCTGGTCACCTACCACCGCAGCGAGCGGGGGGACATTGGCCGGGCAACGCTCGAGCGGCGGCTGGCGCCCGGCCCGGACGGCACGATTACCGAGGCCGTGTTGCCGCGCATCGAAATCGTGGACATGCGCGACGAGCTGCGGGAAGGCAACCGCGGCGTGTTCAGCCGGCCACTGTTGCGTGCCGTTTCGACGGCGATACGAAACAAGGAGCAAACGATCCTGTTCCTCAACCGTCGGGGCGGAGCGCGGCTGATCCTCTGCCGCGATTGCGGCGCGGCCGCCGAGTGTCCGACCTGCGGGGTCGCGATGAGCCTGCAATCGGACGAGGGGACGTTACCACGCCTGGTATGCCACCACTGCGGGAGGTCTCGCCGGCTCGACAGCGAGTGTCCGAAGTGCGGCAGCACGCGGTACCGACCGTTCGGGGTGGGGACGCAACGGATCGAACAAGAAGCGCGGCGCGCGTTTCCAAACGCGCGCGTGGCGCGGTGGGACAGCCAGTCGGCGGCCCACAAGGGGGCGCACCAATCCCTCGTCGAAGCGCTCGAAGGCGGGGACATCGACATCGTGGTCGGGACACAGGTACTGGCAAAGGGACTGGACCTGGCCGACCTCACGGTAGTCGGCGTGGTGGATGCCGATGTCGGGCTGCACCTGCCGACATACCAGGCGCCCGAGCGGACGTACCAGTTGCTGTCACAGGTCGTCGGACGCGCCGGCCGGCGGGCGAAGGAGGGCCTGGCGATCATCCAGACGTATGCGCCAGAGTCGAGCGCCGTCCAGGCGGCGGCGTATGAGGACTACCAGGCGCTCTACGAGGAAGAGATTGCCCACCGCCGCCGCGCGGGGTACCCGCCCTTCACGCGGCTGGCACGGCTCCTGTACCGGGATACGAACGAGGAGCGCGGGCTCGAAGAAGCCTCGCGAGTGGCAGCTGAGCTGCGCACACATCGCGATATGGCGGGCCGCGCCGACCCGGAGATCCTGGGGCCGAGCCCGGCGTACATCCGGCGTCTGCGCGGCGCCTACCGGTGGCAAATCCTGCTGCGCGGCCAGGCGCCAGCACGGCTAGTTGAGCAGGTGCGGCTGGGACAGCACTGGACCATCGATATCGACCCGGCAAACCTGTTGTGAGCGCCGGGCGGATAAGCTCACGCTATGATGAACGGCAGGTACTTGTTATCCTGCGGCGGTTACAGGCGCTGTGCGCGTGACCCCTCCTCGAGGTAAAGAAAAAGGTGGACCAGGAAGTCAAACCGTGGAAGCGCCCCGCGCTGATCTTCCCCGGGCAGGGCTCGCAGTACGTTGGGATGGGGGCGGAACTGGCGAAGGCGTCGCCTGCTGCACGTGAGCTCTTCAAACGGGCCGACGAAGTATTCGATGGACCTCTTTCGCACCTGTGTTTCGAAGGGTCGCAGGAAGAGCTCGACAAGACGATCAACCAGCAGCCCGCCAACTTCGTGACCTGCATTGCCTGGCTGAAGGCGCTGGAAGAGCGCTGGCAGGACAACGGGCGTGAGCTGAAACCGGCGATGTATGCGGGGCATTCGATGGGCGAGTTCACTGCGGCAGTCGCCGCCGGTTCGCTGAGCTTTGATGAGGGCCTGAAGCTCGTAAAGGAGCGCGGCCTGTTGATGGAAGAGGCCGGGACTGAAAACCCCGGCGGCATGGCATCGGTGCTGGGCCTCCCGGAAGAGAAGGTCGAAGCGATCTGTGCCGAGGCAGCGGAAGCGGAGGGGGCGTATGTGGCGCTCGCGACAGCTAACTGCGAAGGCCAGAGCGTGATCTCGGGCTCGCTGAAGCCCCTCGAGCGCGCCATGGAAATGGCGGACGCGGCCGGGGCGCGTCGTGTTGTCCGGCTGTCGATTTCCATCGGGTCGCATTCGCCGCTGATGACGAAGGCATCCGAGGGCATGGACCGTATCCTCCAGGGGATCCGGATGGCAGACCCGCAGGCGCCGATTGTCGCAAACACCACGGCCGAGCTGATGACAACTGCTTCGCAAGTCTACAAGGAGCTGCGCGATCAGCTTTTGATGGGCGTGAAGTGGCACCAGTCGGTGGACCGGATGATGAAAGAAGGGGTGGACATGTTCATGGAGGTCGGGCCCGGAAACGTCCTGACCCGTCTGGTCCGGCGTATTAACTACGAAGTGAACAGTCTGAGTGTGAGCGACGAGTACGACGGACTTTTGAGTGAGCGGTTCAAGCTCGTGGAAGCGGCGGCGAAATGAACAGGCGTGTTGTTGTCACTGGCGTCGGCGCGGTTACCGCCGCGGGGAACACAGCAGGGGAGACCTGGGACGGGATGCTGAGCGGCCGCAGTGGCATCGGCCCGATCACGCACTTCGACCCCGAACCATACCCGGTGCGTATCCAGGCGGAGGTGAAGGACTTCGACCTTGGTGACCGGGTGGACCCGAAGCGGCAGCGGCACATGTCGCGAGCGACGCAGTTCGGCATGGCAGCAGCGCTCGAAGCGCTCGGGGATAGCGGCTTCGAAGTGACCGAAGAGAACGCGGACGACGTCGGCGTCATCTACAGCTCGGGTGGCGGTGGCGTCGAGATGATCCTGGAAAGCCAGCAAATCCTGGAAACGAAGGGGCCGCGGCGGATCACCCCGTTCCTCGTGGCGAACTTCATCGACGACGCAACGAGCGGGCACATCGCCATCGCGACCGGGGCGCGCGGGCCGAACATGGCTGTTGTCAGCGCCTGCGCGACCGGCGGCGGCACAATTGGCGAGGCATTCGAGACGATCCGGCGTGGCGACGCGAGCACGATCATCACGGGAAGCTGTGACGCGGTTCTCCTGCCTATATTCCACGCGACCTGGTGCTCGATGCGGGCGCTCGCGGGGGATAACGAAAATCCCGAAAAGGCGCTGAAGCCGTTCGACCTGAACCGCGACGGGTTCGTGGCGGGCGAAGGGGCGGCCGGGTACATCCTGGAGGACCTGGAGCAGGCGCAAGCACGCGGCGCGAAGATCTACTGCGAAGTAATCGGTTACGGCAGTTCGAACGATGGCTACGACATGATCGCGCTACACGAGACCGGCCGCGGGCTGAAGCGTGCAATGCAGATGGCCATCCGCAAGGCTGGCATTGACGCGTCGGAAATCGACTACGTCAACCCTCATGGGAGTGGCACGCCGCTCAACGACCGCGTCGAGACGATGGTGTTCAAGGAGCTAATGGGCGACGCTGCCTATGGTGCCGCGATCAGCTCGGTGAAGCCGATCACCGGGCATTGCATGGGTGCATCGGGTTCCGTCGAGGCGCTGGCATGCGTGATGTCCATCCGGGATCAGCGTGTGCCGCCGACCATTAACTACAGCACGCCCGACCCGGAGTGCGATCTGCATTATGTCCCAAACGAGGCGGAGTCGCGGCCCGTGAAGATTGCCGCGACCACGTCGGTGGGTCTCGGGGGGCACAATTCCTGCGTCATCTTCCGCGAGGTAGAACGCAGCACGGAGTAACCATTGACTCGAGCAGTAATTACCGGGATGGGCGCGATCACGCCCATCGGCCTGAGCGCGCATGACTTCTGGAAAAACCTGGTCGCCGGCGAATCCGGGATCACAAAGATCACCCGGTTCGACGCGAGCGACCTGCCGGTGAAGATCGCTGGCGAGGTGAAGGATTTCAATGTCGGCGACTTCATGGATACGAAGGGCGCCCGGCGAATGTCCCGCTTCGCCCACCTGGCGGTCGCGGCCGCAAAGGAGGCGGCCGCGGACGCGGGATTGGAGCTGGAGGACGCGGAGCGGCCGCGAGCCGCATCGGCCATCGCAACCGGTTCCGGTGGCGCCATCGACACGATGGAAGAGTCCCAGACACTCCTGAACCGCGGGCCACAACGTGTGAGCGCGTTCTACGTGCCGATCATGGCGCCGAACATGGGCGCCTGCCAAGTATCGATGCACCTGGGGCTGCGCGGGCCCGCGATGGCAAGCGTTGCGGCGTGCGCCAGCGGTCTGTACTCGTTCTTCGAAGCGAAACACTTGATCGACTCCGGGCTGGCCGATGTCGTCGTCGCTGGCGGCACGGAAGCGGCGCTGCACCCGCTGCCAATCGCGGCACTGGCCAACATGAAGGCGCTCAGCCGCCGAAACGATGAACCTGAACGCGCCAGCCGGCCCTTCGACGCTAACCGCGAGGGGTTTGTCTTCGGCGAAGGGGCCGCCGTGATGATTGTGGAATCGGAGAAGCGGGCCCGTGAGCGCGGCGCACGTGTGTATGCGGAGCTCGCCGGCGCCGGGTTGAGCTGCGACGCCTACCACATCACTGCGCCGCTGGAAGATGGCAGCGGCGCAGCGCAGGCAATGGAAAGCGCACTGCAGGCTGCGGGCATGTCCCCCACGGATATCGACTACATCGCCGCGCACGGGACGGGCACGCCGATGAACGACGTGTCCGAAACCCGGGCAATCAAGGAAGCGTTTGGTGAGCATGCCGGGAAACTCGCGGTGAGTTCGCCGAAGTCGATGGTCGGCCATCTGCTGGGCGCAGCAGGCGCTGTTGGCGGGATGGCAGCGGCGCTGGCGGTCTACCACGACATTGCCCCGCCGACGATCAACCTGGAGACGCCGGACGACGACTGCGACCTGGACTATGTGCCGCTGAAGGCACGGGAAATGCCGGTCCGTGGCGCGGCCGCGAACGGTTTTGGCTTCGGCGGGCAGAACGGTTGCGTGATCTTCCGCAAGTACGACGTTTGATGTAGTATCCCGCCCGGCCCGCATGGCGCGGCGCGGTCAACGGATGCGCCTACCCGCATCCCCCTGGAGGAGTAGAGGCATGGCAACGCTGTTCGAACGGGTGCGCGATGTGGTGGTTTCGCAGCTCAAGGTGCCTGCGGAGGAAGTGACGCCCGAGGCGCACCTGATTGACGACCTGCGCGCGGATTCACTCGACATCGTGGACCTCACCATCGCGATCGAAGAGGCATTCGCAAGCGAATCCGAGTTCGAGATCCGCGACGAAGACGCGGAAAACATCCGCACCGTCCAGGACATCATCGACTTTCTCGAACAACACGGGATCAGCTAGCCGGCGAGGGAACGCAGCTTCGAAACGATCGAGGGAAGCGTCTCGAGCACGTAGTCGATCTGCTCGCCGGTGTTGTCCTTGCCAACGGTGAGCCGGAGTGCCGCGTGGGCCAGGTCCGGCTCGATTCCCATGGCCGTGAGGACGTGCGACGGCTCGACCGAACCCGTTGTGCAGGCGCTCCCGGAGCTGGCAGCAATCTCGCCCATATCAAGCGCGAGCAGGATGCTCTCCCCTTCGACGTTCCGGAAGGCGCAGGACATGTTGTTCGGCAGGCGCTGAGCCGGGTCGGCGGGTCCGGTAACGACCGTATCGGGCACACGCTCGGGGAGCTCGAACATGAGCCTGTCGCGAAGCTTTCGCGCGTGTTCGTTGCGTTCCTCGCGTTCGGCCCAGGCGAGTTCCATGGCCTTCGCGAGGCCAACGATGCCGGCCAGGTTTTCCGTCCCGGCCCTGCGCTCGCGCTCCTGGCTGCCACCCACGATCATGGGCGTCCAGGGCGTCCTGCGGCGGATATAGAGCAGGCCGACACCCTTCGGGCCATAGAGCTTGTGCGCGGCAATGCTGAGCATGTCGACGCCCGTCACGGAAGGCGTGATGTCGAGCACGCCAGCGGCCTGGACTGCATCGGTGTGGACGACGACCTTTGGATTCTTCTCCTTCGCGATGCGCACAACGTCCTGGATGGGCTGGATGGCGCCAACCTCGTTGTTGGCCGTCATGACGCTCACCACGGTTGTCTCGGGGCCGATGGCTGCTTCGAGCTCATCGAGGTTCACGAAGCCTTCGCTATCCACCGAGAGGTAGGAAGCGGTGAAACCCTCGCGCTCGAGCTGCTCAACAGCATGGAGCACGGCGTGGTGCTCGACCTTTGTGGTCACAAGGTGGTTGCCGCGGCCGCGGTCGCGCTGGGCGAAGGCTGCGCCGCGGATAGCCGCGTTATCGGACTCTGTGCCGCCACTGGTAAAGACGATCTCGCGCTCGGATGCGCCGAGCAGCGAAGCGCATTGCTGCCGCGCGGCGTCGAGCACCCGGAACGCGTCCTGTCCTTCGAGATAAATGCTCGATGGGTTGCCCCAGTGGTTCCGGTACACGTCGAGCATCGCATCGATGACGCGCTCGTCGACGGGCGTAGTGGCAGCGTGGTCGAGGTATACGCGTTGCATGTACCATCTAGGGTAACGCGTTGGCGCGAGACGCGAGAGGCCCATAGACGGCATTTCCGACAGGCCCGTATACTTAAACAAGACGCGAGTTGGCGCCAGCGCGCGCCATCCCGACAAGGGAGGCTTTATGACCACCGAAATGACCAGCACTTCTACCGAAACCACCGGGCAAGAGCTCGTTACGATCACGGAAGCGGCGGCCAGCAAGGCCAAAGCACTGCTCGAAGCGCGTGAGCTGCCAGAAGGCGCGCTCCGCGTATTTGTCGCCGGCGGCGGCTGCTCGGGCTACCAGTACGGCATGGCCCTGGCCCGCAGCGTCGAGGACGACGATGTCGTGCTCGAGCAGGAGGGCGTCCGCATTGTCGTCGACCCGGAAAGCGCGCAGTACCTCGAGGGCGCGGAAATCGACTACGTCGACGACATCATGAAGAGCGGCTTCAGCATCTATAATCCGAACGCCGTGAAGAGCTGCGCCTGCGGATCGAGCTTCCAGGCATCCGACGGCAGTGGCCAGGCACGGGCCTGCTGCTAAGACACCGGGCATTGAACAACGACAAAGGCGGTGGCCCCCGGGTCACCGCCTTTTCTGTGCCCGCTGACAGCAGGCAGTCAGTGGAGCCGCTCCGCTAAAGGAGGTTGCGGAGGATCTGTACGTGGCTGGTGAGGAACACCATCGATTCGCGTGATGCGGCGCGCAGGCGGGCGAATTCGGCGTCCCGGACGGCCATCTCATCGAACTTTTCGAGTTCGGACAGGCTGTCGAATTCAGCGATGATGCTGACGCCATTCGTTGTCCCGGTGACGGAAGACCAGACGCTGGTGGTGGCGTCGATGCCGCGGCTGGACTGGTATTCGAGCGCCTGCGATATGGACATGACAAACTCGCGATGCTTGCCGGGGCTCACATCACCCGAGAGGACCCGCATAAAGTGACGGGGCGCGGTCGCGTCCTCGCTCGTCATGAGCCCCTCGGAGTGGTACGCGAGCCGGTGAATCGAGACCTGCGACGCGTCGAAGACCATCTGTGAGCGCACAGCTTTGCGGATCTGGGCGAAGGTGGCGTCCTGTGTGGTGAGTTCCATGAACTTCTCGAGCTCTTCGAGGGAGGAGAAGTCGCTGGCGATGAGTACGCCGTTTGTCTGGCCACTCACGGAGCTCCAGACGGTCGTGCGCGCCCGGATGCCGCGCTCGTCCTGGTGGCGCACAGAATCGTGCATTGCATCGAGGAACTCACGAGTCTTTCCACGTTCGACGATGCCAGTGACGAGTCGACGGTACATCAGCGCTCCCACGGCCAGGGTTGTATGAGGCCGCCGTCAGTCTAGCAGAGCACACGGTGAAAGGCCGCATGGCATACTGCCCGGCATGTCAGTCTATGTTGCGTTTTTCCGGTTTAGAGAGGGGACGAACCCCATGCAGGGGCTGGAAGCGTTCGAACGCCGCAAGCAGTTCGAACACCCGCCACAGGCAAAGGTCATCGGCGAATACTGGGTGAGCGCCGGCGACGATCTGCCCCAGGTGGTGCTCATCTGGGAAGCGGATGACGAGGCGGCGGCAGACTATTACGAGGCAGCCTGGGGCGACATCTTTGACATCTCGGTGGGGCTGGCGACGCCGCCCGTTACCGAGATGCCCGACGAGTTGCCGCCCGACATCGCAAAGCGGCTGGGCGGCAACTAATCCAATCAGCGCTGTCTAGCGGCCCTTGAACTCCGGGTCCCGCTTTTCGGCGAAGGCGGACAGGCCTTCTTTGAAGTCTTCGCTCTGGAAGAGGGGGAGGAGCTGGAGATAGACGTGGTCGACCGCCGCTTCGAAGGTTTCATCCATGGCGAGGCGCATCATGCGCTTGGTGGACTGCACGCTCAGCGGCGCGTTGGCGGCGATCTGGTGCGCCATCTTCATGGTCTCGGTCATCAGGTCGTCGTGCTTCACGACCCGGTTGACGAGGCCAAGCTCAAGTGACTTCTCCGCGTCCAGGACGTCGCCGAGGAACGCAACCTCAGCAGCCTTTGCCCAGCCGAGCAGGCGCGGAAGATACCAGGTCCCGCCCGATTCGGGGAGGACGCCCCGCTTCGCAAAGACGGCCCCGAGCTTCGCGTTTTCGCTTGCAATGCGGATATCGCAGCCGAGCGCCATATCCATGCCATAGCCGGCCGCTGCACCGTTGAGGGCGCAGATCATCGGCTTGTCCATGCGGTTGATGACGACAGGCGGCGAGTTGTGGAGGTCGAAGAGCTGGAAACCGCGGCGGGCGCCACTTCCTTCACCGGACATCTGGTCCTTGAGGTCGAGGCCGCTGCAAAAGCCGCGGCCGGCGCCAGTGAGGACAACGGCGCGGACTTCCGGGTCGGTATTCGCCTCCTGCAGCGTCGAGGAGAGGGCGCTGAGCATGGGGCCGCTAATAGCGTTCATGCGGTCAGGGCGGTTGAGGGTGATAGTGAGGACGTTGCCGTCTCGTTCGACGAGCAGTTCATCATTCGCGGACATGGTTCTGTGGGTCTCCAGAATCTAATTCGTTGCGAAGTGAGTCTGTCAGCAGGAAATGGAACCCGCAAGCGCCCGCCCCTGCGGGGCTACCACCAGGTCTCGTGCAGGTACTCGCCGAGTGTGAGGCCGCTTTCGTGGACCTCCCGCGCGACGTCACGGCCGACGTAACGAATATGCCAGGGTTCCCAGACGTACCCGGTGATGTGCTCTTTGCCTTCCGGGTAGCTCACGATAAACCCGTAGCGCCACGAGTTCTCTTCAACCCATTCGGATTCGGGGGTGTCGCCAAAGGGCGACAGTTCGTAGCCGGCGCTGGCTGCGGTCACGTCGGTGGTCGTCCCGAGCTGGTGCTCGCTGTGGCCCGGACGGGCGCTAATGCGGTCGGCATATTCCTGGCCATGGTTGGACACGTGATGGTTGTAGGTGAACTCCTGGGTCTCGTAGGAGCGATAGGAACTGCGCGCGTAGAGATTCATTCCATCGTCAGCCGCGGATTCCCGCATTTCGATGAAGGCATCGGCGGCTTCCTGGACAAGGAGTTGTTCTTCGCCGTAGCTGTACGCATCGGGGAGCGCGACCAATCCTTCGGGGACGCAGTCTGCGGGCAACCGGTGTTCTTTATCGACGGGCACGAGGATGTCATTGCACGGGAGGATGGGGGCGCCGGTTTCATCAACCGGCAGGTCACGCTCCGGCTCCGGCGTGGTGTCTTCCCCGCCTTCGGGAGTGAGCGTCGGTTCAGCGGTGGGGTGATTTCCGTCGTCGGCTGGCGGATTGTCTTCGTCAGCGGCGGTTTCATCCGGGGGCGCCGTTGGCGTGAATATGGTGGGCCCATCGTCATCGTTGCCGCAGGCCACCAGAAACAAGAGGGCAATAAGTGGGAACGCCAGCGCGTACCGTCGCATCTTCCTCACGGTAGCGGGTGGCCCGCGTTGGGCCCACTCACGGGGTAAAGGGAATTTGCAGGGTCAGTCGTGTCGCTGGAGCCGCGGGTCGCGTTCGACGTCGTCGACAAATGCGCGCAACAGGACGGTGGTAAGCACGGGGTCTTCGAGCTGGAAGTAGTGAGACCCGCCGGCGATAGGTTCCTGGCGCAGAAACACGGTGGTATTCCGTAGCTCGTCAGGGTTGCCCATGGGTGCGCTGCCTGGCCAGAGAGCCATAAAAGGCTTGCGGTCGGTATCGCGCAACAGCCGGTCAAGATCGGGTTCCAGTGCGGCGGCGCTGGCAAGTGTTTCGGCCGCCTGCTGGGGCGGCAGTGCTTCGAGCGTTTGCCGCGTGCGGTCGAGATGCTCGCGCGGTGTTGCAGGGCTGAAGAGGTTTTCAACGAAGCGGCGTACCGGGATGACGGAGCCTTCTTCCCGCACCGAGGCGGCGAGCGCAGCCAGTGACCCATCGGAAATCACAGTGAGCCATGGATCGGCAAGCACGGTGCCCGCGACGAGCTGCGGATGACGTTCGCCAAGCATCATGGCAACGAGACCACCCAGGCCATGGCCCACGACGATGACGGGTGGCAGCTCGAGGTGGAGCACGACGTCCGCGACATCGTCGGCCAGTGTTGAGAGGTCTCCGGGGCCCTGGCGGGAAGAGTCGCCGCACCCGCGAAGGTCGACCGCGATACATCGATAGGAGCGTTCGAGGTCATCCACCGTCTGCGCCCAGACGGAGCGCTCGGCAAGCCACTCGTGGATGAAGACGAAAACTGGCTCGCCTTCGCCGCTGTCAGAAAAGCCGATGGCGACCCCGTCCTGGGTCAGGACCGCCACGCCAACAACCCCCTGCCCCGGCGGCGCCGCTTGCGCTTGAGCGGACGGCTCAAGAGCCCAAGCACGCCCACCGCGGACGCGAGAGCGATGTTGCGAGACCGGCGAGCGACTTGCTTGCCTTCTCGCCGGAGCTTACGGCGATCGACCGACTGGACAACGTCCCGGGAACGGGCGCCAGCGGACCGGGCCGTCGAGCGCGCCTGGCCCAGGGCGTCATCGATGTCGACTTCGGAGGCGAGCTGGCGAGCGCGCCGGGCATTCTCCCGGCCGGCAGCGGCCAGGTCCCCCGCAAGCGCGGTCATCCGCTCCTGCGCGGCATCCAGCTCATCACGCGACGGCACATGAAGCTGTTCGACCCGGAGGCGTTCGGCCATACGCTGGCGCCGCTTCTTCCGGACACGGCTGACGGTGTAGGCAACGCCGCCGGCCGCGAGCGCCGCGCCAACACCGACGGCGATGAGCGTACCAATGCCCGGGCGGCGTTGCTGGGATTCTTCGTTTTCGCGGACGAGCTCGGAAATCGGGGCACCGGCCTGGCCATTGACGGCAGGTTCGAACCGTGCCTGTTCGAGGTCGTCGAGGAAGCGGGTAACGACGCTGGCAAAGTCGTCGGGGTTGTCGCCTGGCACGCTGTGCCCGGCTTCCGGGACCACGACGAGCGCAGCGAGTGGCATCTCGTTGGCGGTGCGCTCGGCAACTTCCTGGGTGAGAACATCACTTTCAGCGCCACGGACAATGAGGGTCGGGACCCGGACGCTGCGGAAGAGGGCCCAGGTTTCGTCATTCGAGAGTTCGGAGCCCACCTTCAGCGCGTCGCGATCATCGCGGAAACGGCGGTCGAACTTCCATGTCCACTTGCCGTTGTTGGTAGGGCGCAGGCGGTGGCGCATGCGCTCCCGGATGTTTTCGATGGAGCGCCGGGGATTGAACCGGTGCGCCATCTCCACAAATTCGTCGAAGTCGAGCTCGTCAGGACCACGGGTGAAGCGGACGATATTGTCGACGCCCTCCTTCGCAGCTTCGGGCCCGACGTCGACAAGAATAAGCGCCTTCACGGGAGCAGGGTATTCGGTGGCGTAGTTGACGGCATTCAGTCCGCCCATGCTGTGCCCCATGAGAATGAACGAGTCAAGCTCGAGCGCCTGGCGGAAACCTTCGAGGTCACCCACGAAGGCCGCGCGCGAATAGTCGCCTTCGGCGGACCAGTCACTGTCGCCGTGACCGCGCTGGTCGAGGGCAACGAGGTGGAAACGCTCGCTTACGCGGGCGGCAAACTCGTCGAACATGTGTCCGGAGACCCCGAAGCCGTGCACCATGAGGATGGTGGGGTTGGAGGGGTCGCCCCATTCCTGATAATGAAGCTTCAGCCCGTTAACATCGACATCGCGGTCTGTGTACGCTGCGGTGGTCATAGGTCACTCCCGTGGTCAAACGGCACTTAACCGCGTCAAGTTGTAAACACGATGATAGCATCCACGCTGCCATCAGCGGGAAGGCAGCTGGGGAGAGGAAGCCTATGTCAAGTGAACGAATCCCGGACCCCGTGCTCATGGCACGGCTCCAGCTGAGCGTAAAAGGCGTCGACTGGGCCGCGTCGCTGGTACAGCATCGCCAGCGCGAAGCGCCGGCCGGCGGGTGGGCGCCGCACCGGCACCTCGCCCACCTCATCGCGACCGAGCAGAACGTATTCCAGCCCCGCTTGCGGGCGTTGCTGGACCAGGATCACCCACAGCTCGATGACTGGGACGGCGAAGCGCACCTGGCGGCGCATTACCCGTCGGACGAGGACATCGTGGACCTCGCGGACGCCTTCATGGCCGAGCGCGGGAAGACAGTGGAAATCCTGAAGGAACTGGGCGAAGACGACTGGTTCCGAACGGGTACATGGCCGGACGGGCGTGATGTGGACGTCGCCTGGATCGCGGAGCGGGCGCTCTGGCATGCACTGGACCATTTTGCAGCGCTCCTGAAACTCCACAACGATATGGAGGCGCTCCAGGCACCGGCCTGGCGGGGCGATAGCTAACGCGGCTGGCCGGGGCTCACTGGTTCTTCCTGCAGCGACTCCTCCTCCTGCGCGGGGAGTTCTGCGGGGCTGGACGTGAGCCGTTCGAACCAGGAATTCCAGTTGAGCCACTGCGATCGCGGCGGGATGGCCTGCGGGTGGCGATAGATATAGAAGATGGTGATAACGATGAGCACCAGGATTACCACCCCGAAGCTCAGGAACCGGACAGACCACGACTGGTGCAGGGTGTCGCCGACCCACACGATGATCCACGTTGGCAGGATGGCGCCGCCCATGAATGCCAGGATGTAAACCCGGTATCGCATCGCGGTGAGGCCGGCAGCATAGGCAGTGAAGTCGATCGGGATGAACGGAGCCATGCGCGTCCAGAACACCAGGTGCGGACCCATCGTCACCGAGACCTGGTCGATGTGGTAGGCGCCACGCTCGCCAACGAGGCGGGGCAGGAACCGCCGGCCAAGGACACGCGCAGCAAGGAACGCAAGGGTCGCGCCGAGGAGTTGCCCCAGGAGGGCATAGATGGTGCCAAACCATGGTCCCCACAGGACGCCGGCCGCAATGGCGAAGGGGCCATTCGGGACGGGCGCGACGAGCATGGCCAACCCTGAAAGCCCGATAAGCATCACCGGCCCCCACGCCCCCCAGCCTTGAACAATGCTACGGGCCTGTTCGGGCGAGAGCCCCTCGGTGGTGTTCCCTATGGTGTACCAGGTGAGCACGGCGGCAACGCCAAGGACGAATATCGCGCGGCGGCGGAGGGCCGGCCGGGCTATCCAGGGCCGGCCGGGCCGCGGACGGCGGATGTGACGCTGCAGATAGCGACGCGTTTCGCCATGTGCCAGGAAGCCCGCCAGTGCTCCTATGGCCACGGCCAGGGGCAGTGAACGGCTGAACCAGCTGACAAGGACAAACACGCCCACCCCGGCGACGACACCTGCAGGCCAATGTGACCAACGTCGCCAGCGACTCTGTAGCTGCCTGTATTCCATGAGGTGTGCGCCTGCCGTTCCCACTGAGAGGGTATCAGTGTGACTGGCGTCGGCGCGCCCCTTTCGTTTTGGCGGGGTCAAGCGGGGGAGCAAAACCGCAGTTTATTCACAGTGGACCGCTTCGTAGGCGCCAGCGCGGAGCGCAGCGACTAATGCCGTTTCGTCCCCAACGGGAAGAGTGAACCGTGTTGCGCAGCGGCCAACTTCGGCTGGCGTGTGTGCATCAGAGCCCCCGATGCCCGGAAGGCGGAAGCCCTTTGCCAGCCCCGCGGCGGCCATATTTTGCAGTCGCGAGTCGGAACCATTGGCAGCTTCGACAGAATCAAAACACCGCACGGTTTCGGCGGTGACGCGGAGGAGGCCATCGCGGGCGGGATGGGCGAGGAATACCACTCCGCCAGATTCCGCGGCACTGGCGGATACCGCGTCTCCAGACGCGAGGACCTTCGCCCCGGCGGGGATACCAAACGCCAACGCGTGCCCTGCATCGGTCGTAAATTCAACGCCGGCGACGACGAGCAGGCTGGTCGTTTGCCGTAGCGCCTCGAGCTCCTCGGCAGGCCACCAGGTGTCGTGCTCAGTGAGGCAAACGCCGCCCAAGCCGCGCTCCTCGGCCAGGGAAAGGAGCTCGGCCGGCGAGAGTGAGCTGCAGCTTGAGTACGGCGCTGTGTGACAGTGGAGGTCGATCAGCATCAGGCGGGAAGCTGCACCGCGTAGATCTCGGCCACGAGCGAGAGGAACGATTCCATAGGCCCCGATTGTGGCTTGTTGCGCCGGTACATCATGGCGATGTCGCGATGGACGGGCTCGGGGGTATCGAGATGGACTTTATGAAGCGTCCCGAGTTTGATTTCGCGGTCGACAGACACGGCGGGGAGGAGGGCGATGCCAAGGTTCTGCTCCACCATCTTCTTCGTGGCCTCGATGCTGTCCAGGAACATCTGCTGATGCGGCAGCAGGCCCATGTCACGGAACAACCCGAGGATGAGCGTGTAGTAACTGGACTCGCGGTCGAAGACGATGAGGGATTCGCCTTCGAGGTCGGGAATATTGACGACGCCGCGCTTGGCAAAGCGGTGGTTCGACGACAGCACGAGGACGAGCTCGTCACGGTAGAGGGTGAGGGTGCGCACCTCGGGGTGAGAAATGGGGCGTCCGAAGCCGACCTGGACCTCGTCTTCGAGCACCATTTGGAGGATGTCTTCGGAGTGGCCGGTCCGGACGGAGACATCGACCCCGTTGTGGTTATCGTGGAAAGCCTTGAGCAGCCGTGGGAGGACATAGGTGCCAACAGCGGGGGCTGTGCCAATCGTGAGCCGCCCCATGGTTCCTTCGCGGGTGCCCTCCAGGACGAACAGGCCGTCTCCGAGGGTGCGGATTGCACGCTGAGCGTACGGGAGGAAGGCGATGCCGGCGTCGGTGAGCTTCACCCCGCGACCCATACGTTCGAAGAGCGTCTGGCCGACCTCTCGTTCCAGCGACTGGATGCGGTTGCTGAGCGACGGTTGCGCGACGTTCAACACTTCGGCTGCGCGACTGAAGCTGCCGCACTCGGCCGCTGTGATAAAGGCGTCGAGCTGTGACAGCTCCATGTTGGCTAACCTCGCAGCCATAGCTATGGCCTATGACTCAAGGATACGAGCTCTGGCTCCCATAGGCCAACAGGATGCACATATCCACATTGCCTAGGGCATGCACAGGGCGAGGAGCAAAACGAAAGCCGGGCACGTGGCCCGGCTTCGTTACAGTTGCCGTTGAGCGCGACGCTTAGTCGTTGACCCGCCAGGTCTCGCTGCCATGCAAGAGCGGCTCGAACTCGGGCGCCGCGCGCTCCCGCGCGTCCTGTACCTGTTCTTCGAGCATTTCTTCATACCGCGGGGCTTCGACCCTCCGGAAGATGCCGACGGGTACGGGGAAGTCCGGGTAATCCATATGCGCGAGGATATTGGCGAGGTTGGTGTGCGGCGTGGCCGCGTCGTGCACGAGCAGCTCCGCATCTTCTGGCGCGTCCCACTCAACTTCGGGGAGGAAGCCATTGAGCTTGATGCCGTGCTGGCGCTCCTTGCCGAAACGGAGCGGCTGGCCGTCTTCGAGGTAGAGCATGCGGTCGTCGCGCACGTCTTTATCCGTGAAGGCAGCGAATGCGCCGTCGTTGAAGATGTTGCAGTTCTGGTAGACCTCGACGAAGGACGTGCCCTTGTGCTGGGCCGCTTCGTAGAGGACCTGTTCCAGGTGTTTGGTATCGCGGTCGACGGCGCGAGCGACGAAGGTTGCCCCGGCCGCGATAGCGATGCGGGTCGGGTTCAAGGGCATCTCGGTTGTGCCGTAGGGCGAGGACTTCGTGACCTTGCCCAGCTCGGACGTGGGTGAAAACTGGCCCTTGGTGAGCCCGTAGATGCGGTTGTTGAAGAGGATGATGGTGATGTCGAGGTTCCGGCGCATGGCGTGGAGCAGGTGGTTCCCGCCGATACTGAGCCCATCGCCGTCGCCGGTAACGACGAATACGGTGAGTTCAGGCCGGGTGAGCTTGAGTCCAGTGGCGATCGTTGGCGCACGGCCGTGGATGCTGTGGAACCCGTACGTCTCGACGTAGTAGGGGAAGCGGCTGGAGCAGCCGATGCCGCTGATGAAGGCGATGTTCTCCCGGGGGATCTTGAGGTCCGGGAGCATCTTCTGCATCTGGGCCAGGATGGCGTAGTCGCCACACCCGGGGCACCAGCGCACTTCCTGGTCTGAGGTGAAGTCCTTCTTCGTGAGGACGGGGAGCTCTTCACCGTCGCCGGTTTTTCCGTTCGTTGCGGGCGCAGTCATAGACTAGGCTCCTCCCAGGTTCGAAGTCGGACCGAAGTCGAGTTCGTAAGGCCCGCGGAGGCCGAGAACTTCGTCGATCTTGGCTTCGATCTCTGCAATTTTGAATGGTTGCCCCGCAATCTTGTTGAAGGGAACGGCGTCGACCAGGTACTTCGCCCGCACAAGCATGGAGAGCTGCCCCATGTTGAGCTCGGGGATGAGCACCTTGTCGTAACGCGACAACACTTCGCCAAGGTTGGCGGGGAATGGGTTGAGATAGCGCACCTGGGCGCTGGCGACGCTCTTGCCCTGGGCGCGCGCGTTCTCGGCGGCCGAGACGATGGCGCCGTAGGTCCCGCCCCAGCCCAGGACGAGCAGGTCGCCGCTTTCAGGGCCCTGGACTTCGAGGGGCGGAATGTCGTGCTGGATGTTCGCGACCCGGTTGTTCCGGTAGAGCGTCATCTTGTGGTGGTTCTCGGGCTCGTAGGAGATGTCACCGGTCTCGGACGATTTCTCGAGACCACCGATGCGGTGTTCGAGGCCAGGCGTCCCGGGGATGGCCCAGGGGCGGGCAAGGGTTTCGGGGTCGCGCTTGTAGGGCTGGAAGTCCGTCGTGGACGGATCGGCGAAATGTGACGCGATCTCCGGAATGTCGCCCATATCCGGGATCTTCCACGGCTCGGAACCATTGCCCAGGTACCCGTCGCTCAGATAGATGACGGGGACCATGTACTTGAGCGCGATGCGATAGGCCTCGATCGCCATGTGGAAGCAGTCGGCCGGTGTAGCAGGGGCGACAATGGCGATGGCGGAGTCGCCGTTGCGGCCAAACATCGCCTGCAAGAGGTCTGACTGCTCGGTCTTGGTAGGCATCCCCGTGCTGGGACCGGCGCGCTGGACATCGATGACGACGAGCGGGAGCTCGGTCATGATGGCGAGGTTGAGCGCTTCGCTCTTGAGCGCGAGGCCCGGGCCACTGGTGCCTGTCAGTGCGAGTGAGCCACCGTAGGCGGCGCCAATCGCAGCGCCCATGGCGGCGATTTCGTCTTCCGCCTGGAACGTCTTCACGCCGAAGTTGCGGTGCCTCGAGAGCTCGTGGAGCACATCGGACGCGGGCGTGATTGGGTAGCTCGCATAGAAGAGCGGCAGGTCTGCCTTGATGGAGGCTGCAAGAAAGCCGAGCGCCGTCGCCTCGTTTCCGCTGATGTGACGGTACAGGCCGGGCTCGACGGTGGCCGGGGGAACTTCGTAGCGGACCTGAAAAAGTTCCGTGGTATCGCCGAAGTTGTAACCGGCCTTGAGGGCCCGGAGGTTGGCATCGAGGACCGCCGGGTTGCGCCCGAATCGTGCTTCGGCCCACTTCACTGTCGGTTCGATGGACCGGCCATAAAGCCAGAGCACGAGGCCGAGCGCGTAGAAGTTCCGCGACTGGAACTTCTGCTTCGAAGGCAGGTCGACCTCTTCGAGCGCGAGCTCATTCTGGCGGGTGATATTGATGGGCACTACCTGGAACGCGGAAAGCGTCCCGTCTTCGAGTGGGCTCTGCTCGTATCCGGCCTTCTTGAGGTTGGAACGGCTGAACTCCTCTTCGTCGACAATCACGAGGCCGCCAGGCCGCAAGTCGCCGATATTCGTCTTCAGCGCCGCCGGGTTCATTGCGACGAGTGCGTCGGGCTGGTCACCCGGAGTACGGATGTCCGAACTCGAAAAGGAGATCTGGAAGCCGGAGACACCCGGGAGAGAACCGGTGGGAGCGCGTATCTCGGCCGGGAAGTCGGGCAGTGTCGCCAGGTCGTTGCCGAAGATGGCAGTGGTCTTGGTGAACTGCGTCCCGGTGAGCTGCATCCCATCGCCGGAGTCCCCGGCGAAGCGGACCGTTACGCGCTCGAGGCGTTGCACCTCACGGTCTTGGCGGGCTGGTGATTCTGTAGTCATTGCGCTCTGCTATTCACCCTCTTTTTGTTCCCCATGCAGCCGTGGTTGCAGAGGATACGTTGTCGTTGCCTGGGGCGCATTGCCCCGGGATTCCTCGGTACCAGGCATCATCACGGGCGCGCGGATGGGGCGCAGCGTCCTGACGATGCGCGCTGTATGCCCTGGCGATGAAGGGAGCCGGTCTGTACGTATGGGTCGCTCCGCGAGTGGCGCGCTGGCCAATCGTGCTCGCTGCAATGGCTGGAGCCGACCAAGATGCATGCTTTTCTCTATGGTAACGCTCAGCGCTGCCGGTTGCACATCTTTCGCGCACCGCCGCCTGTCGTTACCCCGCATTTTAGGCGGCTCGCGCTGTATGTGCACCGTCTTCACATATGCAGGCTGGTGTGGTGGAAACCCGTCTGCCACCCTTTGTCATCCGGGAGACCCCGCAGATCCGTGACGAAGCCTACGAACATTCACGAATCGCCCTTTCGCGCCCCCGGCGGGGTCGCCGATAACCACGGTAGGCGTCCTGGTTTGTGATGCCGCGCGGGGGTGCGCATGCCGTCTGACCCACAGTATCTGGAAACCGTGCGGGCGGGATCCCTGGACGGGGCCCTCTACCTTGAGGACGACCTCTCGGGGCTGCCAGCGCTCACACGGGGTGCGGTACTCACGGCGCTGAGCCGCGCTTTCGACCTGGCCGAGAACCGTCGCCCGGGGCATGCGCAGCGGGTCGCGCATATCGCGCTGTCTGTCGCGCAGGAACTCCACCTGCCTTCGCGGCAGGTGGAGGAAGCGTTCTTCGGCGGGCTGCTGCATGACGTTGGGATGGCCAGCACCATCTTTACGGACCCGGACCAGGTGAGCAGCCTCCGGCCGATGTCGCCATACGGCGCCGATGCGGAACGCGACGGAAACACGACCCACACCCACATCGCGGAGGCCGTCGCCACGCATTGTATCGCCGGGGCGCGGACAGCCCGGAAGCTGGGGCTCTCAGAGGGGGTTGCGGCGGCGATCGAACAGCACCACGACCGCTGGTCGGGGTTCCACCTGGTGCAACAGACGGGCCGCGAACGCGGGGGCTGGGTATCACGCATCGTCGCGGCCTCGGACCGGCTCGAGTCGATGATCGACCACGATGTGTCACCGCTCCTTGTCCGGCGGCGCGGTCCAGAACTCATCAGCGAAATGTCAGGCATCGAGATCGACCCGCGAATTGCCGAGGCGATGGATCGTGCTGCCCGGCAGGACGAGTTCTGGCTCGGCCTCTACGACAACGAGATGCACGTCCAGCTGATGATGGTGGATTCGAGCGATGCGCTACCGCCCGGGGACCTGATCGACATGCTCGGGGTCGTCAGCGATGTGGTGGATGACCGTGGCAACCGGCCTCGGGGGCACGGCCGGCGCGTTGCCGACCTTTCGAGGGTCATCGCGCGGGAACACGGGATGTCCGAGGGCCGCACCGCACTGGTCGAGGCGGCGGCATTACTGCAGGACCTTGGCACACTGGGTGTGCCGGTGTCGCTCATGCGCAAACCCGACATCCTCACCGTCGACGAGATGGCGGCGATGCAGATGCACCCGACCTATGCCCGCGACATCGTGAGCGAACTGCCAGGATTTGGGGCAGTCGCCTGGTGGATTGGCTGCCACCACGAGCGGATCGATGGGAAAGGCTACCCGGGGATGCTCGAGGAGGAGGAGGTCCCGGTCGAAGCACAGATCATCGGGATGGCCGAGGTCTTCATCGCGCTGACGTCGGAACGATCCTACCGTCCGGCGATGACCGCCGAAGATGCGATGGAAGTCATCCGCGGACTCGGTAGCACGCGATTCGACCACCGCCTGCTACCAGGCTTTGAGATGGCACTGGCGTCGCTTGACCTCGTTTGAATACGGCATTGGGCGCGAGCCGACCGGTAAATGCATGCAAGGAGATGAGCCGTACAATCGATGGTTACGTGTGATGGCACGTGTCCGCGAATCTCTATGCGAACCAACCGCCTGTTTCCCTCGTTATGTGCACTTTCCCTTGCCTTCGTCCTCGTGGCGTGCGGCAGTGGAGACCAGTGGGACGATGTCACGGCGGAAGGACTAACGCCGGAATTCGATGACCTGGACCTTCCGCTGGTGAGCGAAGACGAGGGCGGTGTCCTCGATAGCGGGCTGGATAGTCGTCGCGCCCTGTACTCGAGCAGCGATGGCGCCCGGCAGGTGCTGTCGGTGATCCAGGTGGCGGAGGATGATGACCAGGCACAGCTGCTCTACTCGAACTTCGTGGAACAGCTCGCGAACCCGCCACCCGAACTGTTCTTTGGCGCCGAGGCCGAACAGGTCGATGCAGAGTCGCTGAGCCTTGGCACCGAGGACACGGCATATGTGACCGCAGAGCCCGACGACCACAACAACCGGGTGTGGACGGATGTGTACCGGACTGAGCGGGTCGTGGTCGTGACCCAGGTCCTGGGCCCGGACGAAGGTGAGCAGGCGGACCTGCGGCAGACCGTCGCCGAGCGCATCCTGGACGGTACTCCCTAGCTGGTGCACGGCACAGGCCGCCGGGGCTAAGATTGGCCCGCGGTCAGCCTGGCCGCGGGAGGGATCGCGTGACAGACCCATCGGCAGGCCGGGGACGACGGCTACCTTTCGCGTTTAGCACGCTCGACGATTCAATCCGCCGCGATGTGTCGTGGCTCGAAGCAAGCGACACGGCGCAGAGCTTCGGCATCCTCTACCTGCCGCAGCATCACGAACCGCGGACGGCCGTCTACCTGATGCACCCGCGCGGCGAATTTACGCGCCATTATGTCGTGCCCGGGCTGACGGCCCGCGGCTATGCCGTGTTCGGACACAACAGCCGCTACCTGAACAACGACACCGACATGGTGCACGAGCGCTTGCTGTTCGATGTCGCCGCGGGTATGCGCTATCTCCGGAACCGTGGCTTCGAACGGGTAGTCTTGCTGGGGAACAGCGGGGGCGGGTCGCTGCTCGGCTTCTATCAATCGCAAGCGGAGCAGGCGCCAGTCGACCGGATCACGCACACGCCGGGCGGCGAACCGGTGAACCTGAGAGACGAGGTTATGTACCCGGGCGACGTGTATATCACCGTCGCCGCGCACCTGGGCGAGGGGCGGTTCCTGTTGAATGTGCTTGATCCTTCGGTGACCGATGAGCAGGACCCGGCAAGCTACGACCCGGAATGGGATATGTACAACCCGGAGAACGGGTACCGACCGTATCCAGAGGCCAGCAGCTACGAGGCGGCATGGGTCTCCGCATACCGGCACCGCCAGCGGGAGCGATGCCGCCGGCTCGACATGATCGCGCGGGAATACCTTGCGGAACGCGCATACTTCCGCGGGCAGCTGAAGGACTCCGGGTTCGAAACGCTGCCCGCAGACATGCGGTCATATGTGACGCGGCGTGCCCGGCTCGGGCGCTACATGATCATCTACCGGACCCTGGCAAACCCGGCATATCTCGATCCTTCCATCGACCCGAGCAAGCGGCCGCTCGGGAGCATCTTTTCGCCGGGGGACCCGATTATCGGGAACTACGGGTATGGCGGACTGGCTCGTGTCATGACCCCACGCGCGTGGCTTTCGACGTGGAGTGGCCTGAGCAGCCAGGCTGACCTGCCGGATTCGATCCAGCATGTCACGGTGCCAACGCTCATCGTTTACGCGGACGGGGACTGCGATATCTTCCCGGCGGAGCAGGAAGAGTTATTGCACAAGAGCGGGGCGGACGACAAGACGCTCGTCGAGTTGCCCTGGGCCGACCACTACCTCAACCCGGTCGGCGAACACGGTGCGCAGCTCGAGGACCCACGTGAGCGGCTCATCGACCTGGTCGTGCCGTGGATCGAGGAGCGGATCGGGGAGCCTTAGCGGGCAGCAAGGCTACGCAAACTGGACAGCGAGGACTGCGGCGCCGAGCAGCACCACCTGGAGGATCGCGGCGGCGCCGAAAAGCCACAGGCCGGCTGCACGCTCCCGCGCGTGTACGAGGATCCCAAGGACCAGGTTCACCACCAGGATGCCAAAACCTGCCTGGGCAATGCGCAGGAGCTCGGCCCTGTCGCCGACGCGGACGACACCTCCGAGTTCGGGATAGCGGATTTCAACAACGTCCGGGAGCGCGGGATAGCTGCCAAAGAGAAACCCGCCCAGCGCCCCACAGGCAACAGCTGCGACGCCGGTGGTGACCATGGCCGCCCGGTCCCGCCAGAACGGCAGCGCGGCGGGGCCCGTGGCGACCGAACGGTGCACTAGCGGCTCGCCTGTGGGTTCAAGGGCGGCACGGGCCTGGATAGCTTCGGCGAAGCTCGCCTGCTCCAACACCGTTAAGGCATAGGCCTCGGCATCGGTGACGATGTACAGGAGATGGTCCGGGGTATCGAGTGTCGCGTAGAACAGCGTGTAGCCAATGCGCGGCATCTCCGCAACGCCGATATGGCACCCCCACCAGTTGACGCCTTCGACGCGGGGAGCGTCGATCCTCCAACCCGGCACCATGCGCTGGATGTTTTCAAGCGGGACGATGACCTGGCGAAAGCCCCAGGTGATGGTGAGGGCGTCGCGGGTGATGACGTAGGCAAGGGTCGCGACGCTGTACGTCCAGTGTGCGAACACGAGGGCGAGGGCGCCCAGCGCAGCAGCGGCGGCCCACGCAAGAAAGGTCCGGAACTCCGCGTCGGCTCCAACGGCGAGGTAGACGCAGATAGCCGCCGCGGCCGCGGCCCATGCAGTAAGCGCGCCCCCAGTGATGATGCCAAGGGCGCGCGGCGGACGATAAATGAGTGCGTTTACCGCTACTGCGGAACGCGAAGCCTGACCGGCGTGCACCAATGCTTGTACCGCTCGTTCTTGCCGAGGATGACGTCATAGAACAGCTTCGAAAGCTGCTGTGTGACCGGGCCGGGTGTGCCATCGCCGACAGGTCGGCGATCGACTTCAACGACGGGCGTGAGGTGGGCGGCCGTCCCTGTCATGAAGACTTCGTCCGCCACGAAGAGCTCGGTGCGGTCGATGGGGCGCTCGACGGTCTGGATATCGAGCTCACGGCGTGCGAGTTCGACGACCGTGGAAGCGGTGATGCCTTCGAGGATGTTGTCCGCGGGGCTCGGGGTGATGAGCGTGTTGTCACGGATAATGAAGATGTTCTCACCACTGCCCTCGGAGACGTGGCCATCGTTGTTGAGCATGATGGCTTCATCGAAGCCGTTGAGGTTGGCCTCGGTCTTTGCGAGCGCACTGTTCACGTAGATGCCCGTGACCTTGGCGCGGGGCGGGATGCCCGTGTCGTCGACACGGCGCCAGCTACTGGTGTGGCAGCGAGCGCCCTTTTCGATGTCCAGGTAAGGGCCGAAGGGCGCGATGAAGATGACGATGTCGGATTCGAGGTTGTGCAGGCGGACGCCGAGCTGCTCGGTGCTCTTGTAAACGAGCGGGCGGAGGTACACGTCCTCCTCGTATCCGCTGATCTCCGTGAGTTCGACGGTAAGATCGCACAGTCGGTCGACGGTTTCATGCAGGTCGAGCTGGAGAATCTTGCAGCTTCGGACGAGGCGCTCATAGTGCTCGCGCATGCGGAACAGGTAGAAGGTCTGATCGTCGGCGTTCCAATTGCCCCGGATGCCCTCAAATACCGCCGTGCCATAGTTGAATGCGTGGGTCATCACGCCAATTTTGGCGTCTTCCAGGGGGACAACCTGACCCTGGAAATAAGCGTGCGGCTGTGGCATCTGAGCTGTCTCCTTCACCGGTCAGTTGAATTGGGAAAGTATAACGCCGTATCCCGGCACGGTCGCGTCCCCGGAAACCGCGGTATCAAGGTCCCGAACCTTCTTCGTCGAAAAAGGCCAGGTCCTGGCATTCGTCCACATTGCGTTCGGCGTGGGCCATGCGGTCGCGCACATCGTCCTCGGGGACCGGGCGGGGCCGTGTGGCGAGTTCGCCGGGTTCATCCATGGACTCGCGCAGGTACTCGATGAACTCCTGGTGGAATTCCTCGGCATCCACGGGCGGCGAAACCTCTTCCAGGCTGCCGATGTAATCGCGGATGACCGTCACGATCTCGTCCTCGGTATCTGCCTGGACGAGCGAGCTGGAAAAGCGGTCGAGCCCTGTGCAGATGATCGCCAGGTATTGCGCGTCCGAGACTCCGTTGGTTGCCTCGGCAGGTGTGGGCGTTGGCTCGACCACGTCCCCCGGGTCGCATGCGAAGAGCACGAACGACACGGCGGCAATAAGCAGCAGAGCCCCGGCACGCGCCAGCATAATCCGGATGCTACACCGCAAGAATTTCACGCGCTGCACAAGTCAGAGAAGGATCCGTTTGGCCGCGGAGCCAGGTGTGCGGCGCCAGTTGTGCAGGAGGTAGCGACGTGCGCCGTCTTCTTCGAATTCTTCGACCCGGCCCCGGTCGCGGCGATCCACAGCGCGCCGGACACCTTGCTGAAACTTTTCGACCTTGTCCGGCTCTTCGATGTTGAACCGGCCGGAACCGGCAATGGTACGAAGCTGCAGAGACGACAGGGTCGCCAGCCAGCCGAGGAGCACCTCCGCAAGGGCGAGGTGGAAGTCGCGGTCGCCGAAGGTTACGAGCACGCGCTGGGGAGATGATTCGCTGCCCGCCAGGGTGAGAGTTGTCGCGAAAGCGGGCATTGCGAAGTCGCTGGCGGCCCGGTAGAGGGCGCCAAGCTCGTCATCGGCTACGAGGGTTTCGGCAGAGCGGAACGGGGCGAAGCGAAACTCGGTCGCGTGATGTTCGTGCGCTGCTGTAATGCCGCCCGACTCGAGCCATTCGTCCCATTCGGCGGCTTCGGACTCGAGCATGTTCGCGGCCGCGGCCTGGTAATCGACGGCAGCACGGACGAGCGGAAACGCCGAGGCGTAGTTCCCCCACTCGACCGCATGCAGCGCCTGGAGGCGCGAGAGCCACGAGCGCGACCAGAAGGCAAGGATGGACGCCACCACCTGGTTCCGGTACTTCGAGCCCGCCGATGCCTGCGCAATGGCGCCTTCGAGGTTGAGGCCACGGAGAACCACGTCGAGGTCCTCGCCCAGGACGAAGCCGGTCTGGCGGTGCGCGTCGGGCGAGCCGGGGGCTTCCGCGGGCGGCCGCGACGACCGCGTTGCCTCCGGGAAGATACGGGGCGGCGAGACGCGCAGACCTGCCATATCAGCGGTTCATTGCCTCCTGGTACCCGGTGACCACACGGTCATCGAACCATGTCTCCAGGTCCGGTGTCATCCGCTCCGGGAGGGCGCGTGCCATGTCGACAGCGTGCATGACGTCGTGTTTGCACCAGCCGCGCAGGTACTGGAGCAGGGTGATGTCCGCTGGCGGCCGCTTGCCGTCGCCTTCGAACGGGAATGGGCGAGCGAGGTCTTCGGCGGTGAGTGTCGCGAGGAAGTCGCGCATCTCGACACGGTTCGTCGCTGCCTCGGCCAGGACGTCTTCCAGCGGCCAGTCGCGCCGCTTCGCGACCTGCGCATCGTTCCACTCGTCGATATCGAGGTGACCGCTACCGTCGGACTGGCGTCCCTCAGCGTCGCGGGCTGTGATGCGCCGGAAGATGGTGAGCACGGTAGGGTCGATCGTGGCCAGGTGTGCAATGAAGTCGCGGACGATCCAGGTGCTGTGTGGCACCGGCCGGTTGAGCTCCTCCTCCGAGAGGGAGCGGCACAGTTCAATGAATCGCGTGCGGTGCCCATCGAGCTCTCGCACGGCGGGCGCAACATCGGGGTGAAATTCGGCCGGCGTCATAGGCGCCTCCCATGGAAGGTGAAGTCAGTGGCGCGACCGCCCGGACCGGCGGTGGCCGCGCGACGGCGGCGTGCCACCACCCTGTTCGCGCGTGGGCCTGGGGCCGAGCTGTCGGATCGCCTCCCATCCCGCATAGCTCGCCGCGTCGCCGAGCATCGATTCGATAACGAGGAGGCGGTTGTACTTGGCGGTCCGTTCGCTGCGCGCGGGGGCGCCAGTCTTGATCTGCCCGGCGCCGGTCGCGACGGCCAGGTCCGAGATGAACGTGTCCTCGGTCTCCCCGGAGCGGTGGCTGATGACCGTTGTCCATCCTGCACGGTGCGACATTTCAACGGCGTCGAGCGTCTCCGTCAGCGTGCCGATCTGGTTGAGCTTCACGAGCACGCTGTTGGCGGCCTTCTGGTCGATGCCTTTTCGGATGCGCTCGGTGTTGGTCACGAGGAGGTCGTCGCCGACGACCTGGCAGCGGTCGCCAAGCTTCGCGGTCAGCTCGGTCCAACCTTCCCAGTCGTCTTCGGAAAGCCCGTCCTCGATAGAGCGCACCGGGTACCGTTCGGTCCAGTCGGCCCAGTGATCGGCCATTTCGGAGGAAGTGAGGACGCGGTTCTCCTTGGCAAGGACATAGCGGCCGTTCTGGTAGAGCTCGCTCGAAGCGGGGTCCAGTGCAATGACGACATCGTCGCCCGGCCAGTACCCGGCGGCTTCAATGGCTTCGAGGATCACCTGGAGCGCAGCTTCATTACCGGGGAGCGAGGGCGCGAAGCCGCCTTCGTCGCCGACAGAGGTGCTGTAGCCCTGGTCGTGGAGGAGCTTCTTGAGCGCGGCGTAGACTTCGACGCCCACGCGGAGGCCCTCGGCAAAGCTCTCGGCGCCGACAGGCATAACCATGAACTCCTGGAAGTCGGTGGAGTCCTCGGCGTGCTTGCCGCCATTGAGGATGTTGAACATCGGGACGGGCAGGCGGGCCGCAGAGGGGCCGCCCAGGTACTTGTAGAGCGGGAGACCGGCGGACTGGGCCGCGGCGCGTGCGACTGCCAGGGAGGTGCCAAGCATGGCGTTTGCGCCGAGTCGCGACTTGTTCGGCGTACCGTCGAGCTCGCACAAGAGCGCATCGATGGCGCGCTGTTCGAAGGCGTTCATCCCCTGGAGGGCAGTCGCGATCTCGTTGTCGACGTGGCCGACGGCTTTCTGGACGCCTTTACCCCCGTAGCGGCGAGGGTCGCCGTCGCGCAGCTCAACCGCCTCGTGCTGACCGGTCGAGGCACCTGATGGGACAGCGGCCGAACCGAAGCTGCCATCTTCGAGCAGGACGTTGACGGCGATGGTGGGGTTGCCGCGGGAGTCGAGGATTTCGTAGGCGGTGACCTCAGCTATATGCACGCGCGTTTCACCTTTCTTCCTGCCCGGCTTCTTCCTGTTCCCGTTCGGCATCGCGCCGGACTTCGGGGGCATCGCCCACCGGGACGAGCGATTCGGGGCCGGGCAGGTAATCGATATAGAGGATGCCGTTGATGTGGTCGATCTCGTGTTCGAGCGCCTCCGCCATGAGGTCGTCCTGTGCCTTCACCCGGACTTCCTTGCGCGTGTAGGGGTCGATGCCCTTGGCGACCACCTTCACGGAGCGGGTGATCTGCCCGCGATAGCCAGGGACGGAGAGGCACCCCTCGTCGAGCTCCCGTTCGCCCGAACGCTTCACGATCTCGGGGTTCACCAGCGCAATCGGCTCGTGTTCGGGGACGTCGATGACGATAACGCGCAGCGAAACACCGATCTGGGGTGCAGCGAGCCCAACGCCGGGCGCGTCATACATCGTCTCCCACATGTCGTCGATGAGCTTGTGAACGCTGCTGTCGATGGTGCGGACGCGCTTTGCTTTTTCGCGAAGGACAGGGTCGCCGGCGCGGCGGATGGGAAGGATTGCCACAGGGCGGGCTCCGGAGTGTCGAGATGCTCGTGGCCAGACGATAGGGCCGACCGCCAGTGTACGCCGCCACGGCGATAACGTCCGCCCGGATTGGCCGGGGGCTTCGTGTAGAACGTACACTAAGCCAGTGGCAGCCCAGGAGAAAACGCCGCGGCGGCACTACGCCGTCATCGTGGCCGGGAGCGGCAGCGCCGGCATGTTCGCGGCACTGGAGGCGCGAAAGGCCGGGCCCGTGCTGCTCGTTACGAAGGACCGTCTGCGCTCGTCGAACACCTGGTTCGCACAGGGCGGGATGGCAGCGGCGCTCGCCCCCGGCGATTCGGTCGAAGCACACCTGCGGGACACGATCGCTGCGGGCGCCGGGCTAGTGGACGAAGCCGCCGCGCGTGTGCTGTGCGAGGCCGCGCCACAATCGATTGCGTCGTTGCAAGAAATGGGCGTCCGGTTCGACGAACGTGATGGCGAGGTGGCGCTGGGCAGGGAAGCCGCGCACAGCCACGACCGCATCATCCACTCGGGCGGGGACCGGACCGGGCAGGGGCTCATCGGGGGGTTGATCGCAGCGATCGAAGCGAGCGAGGTCGACGTGCTCGAGCAGCACTTCGTGCGCAGCCTTGTGGGATCGCGGGAACGTGTCGAAGGGATCGACGTGCTGACGCCGGGCGGGGAGCACACGCGCTACGGGGCCGATGCCGTTATCCTCGCGACGGGGGGCGCCGGGCAGGTGTATTCGCATACGACGAACCCGCCGGTTGCAACGGGCGACGGCATCGCGCTGGCGTTTGAAGCGGGTGCCGAGCTCGCCGACCTGGAGTTCTTCCAGTTCCATCCCACCGCATTCTTCGGCGAAGGTGGCGAGCCGTTCCTCATCTCGGAAGCGGTCCGGGGAGAGGGTGCCGTGCTCCGAAACGCGGCGGGCGAGGCGTTCATGGCGCGCTACACGGAGGACCGTGAGCTTGCGCCGCGGGACATCGTCGCACGGGCGATTGCGAGCGAAATGAAGGCGACGGGAGCGCGGAACGCCTGGCTCGACTGCACCGGCATCACGCATGTCGATGTGCGAGAGCGGTTTCCCGGCATCACGCGGTTTTGTGACGCGGCCGGCATCGACATCAGGCGCGACCGCATCCCGGTTGCGCCGGCAGCCCACTACCTGATGGGCGGGGTCCGGACCGACACCCGGGCGCGCACGACCGTCCCGGGCCTGTACGCCTGCGGCGAAGTCGCGTGCACCGGGGTCCACGGGGCAAACCGCCTCGCCAGCAATTCGCTGGTTGAGACGGTGGTCTTCGCACAGCGGGCAGCGGCGCACATCCTCTCTGCTGAAGGCGGCGCCGCGGACCCGGCGCGGGAAGCCGTGACCACGGCGGCCGGGCTGCGTACCCCACCAGACCGCGCTGTACTCCAGTCGCTGATGTGGGAAGCGGGCGGCATTGAACGCACGGGGGAGCAAATGAAGACAGCACTGCGCAGCATCGGCAAGTGGCCCGCAGGCGCACCCGGCACGACGATCCACGAGCTTGAGTCGCGCAACCTGGCGACAGCCGGGGAACTTATGATGGAGGCTGCGCTCCGCCGCGAGGAAAGCCGCGGGGCGCATTTTCGCAGCGATTTCCCGGCACGGGACGACAAGCACTGGAAGAAACGGCAGGTGTTCCGGCGTGGAGATTGAGCCCCCATCGATGGACGTGATCGAAGCGGCGGCGCGTAACGCGCTTGCCGAGGATGAGGCATGGGACGACGCAACGTCGCTCGCGGTGGTGGGCGCCGGGCTGCACGGCACCGGGGCGTTCGTGGCACGGCAGCCCGGCGTTGCCGCCGGGTTCCCCGTTGCGGCGGCGGCGTTCCGGCTCATCGACCCGCGGATCCAGTTCGAGCAGCTCGTCTCCGAGGGCGCCATGTTCCCGGCCGGTGCGGTGTTGGCGGAAGTCCGGGGGCCGGCCCGTGGGATGCTGCAGGCCGAGCGGATTGCCCTGAACTTCGTCCAGCGGCTGTGTGCCACGGCAACGATGACCCGCGCGTTTGTCGACGCAGTTACGGGGACGGGCGCGGTCATCCTCGATACCCGAAAGACCACGCCGGGTATGCGAGAGCTGGAGAAGTACGCGGTCCGTTGCGGCGGTGGAGTGAATCACCGGGCGACGCTGGGGACGATGGCCATGATCAAGGACAACCATCGCGAGGCGCTGGCGCGCGCCGGGCACAGCCTGGGCGATGGCGTGCGGATGATCCGCGAACGGACGCCGGGCGTGCCGGTCGAGGTAGAGGTGGACGGCCTCGGTGAGCTGGAGGCCGCGCTCGATGGCGAACCGGAATGGATCCTGCTCGACAACATGAGCCCGGCCGACATGGCGGAGGCAGTACGGCGGACAGGCGGGCGCGCCAAACTGGAGGCCAGCGGCGGTATCAACCTGGAGACCGTTCTGGCGGCGGCGAAATCGGGGGTGGATGCAGTCTCCGTGGGGGCAGTGACGCACAGCGCCGGGGCGCTCGATATCAGCCTGGACTTACGGCTCGACTGACGAGTTCTCGAAGCCGATCCGGCGCGTCGCTCACGGCCTCGTCTGGCTCATGCTGGTCGATTTCGAGCGTCCACGTGTCGAGGCCGCCTATGAGGGGCAGGTGGGCGGCCAGGTCGCTGTCTCCGCGGCCAGGCGCGCGGTGGTCGACGACCCCATCGACATCGTGAACGTGCGCGCCGACACACCGGATGCCGTCCGCCTGCATCCAGGCGCCGAGCGGGACATAGCCCAGCCGGTCAAGGACATCGGCGTGGCCGGTGTCGTGCCAGTAGCCGGCGTGGTCGGGATCGACGCCGTCGAAGAGCGCGGGCAGTTCGGCAGGCAGCGGAATTTCGTGGAAATGGATGCGGTTTTCGACCCCGAGGACGATGCCATGCGGGCCGGCAAACTCTACAAGCTCGGAGAGGGAGCTCCGCGCCGCAGCCAGGTGTGGTTCCGCCAGGGGGGAACGGCGCTCTTCTACCTTCCGGCGGAGCGCGCCCGGCTCGAGACGCTCGCCCGATGGTCGCCTGCGCAGCCGCCGGTCCATGTCGATGAGCTCCGGGTCGTCGAGATGCCCCAGGTGGAGTACGACGGCGCCGGCCCCGATCCGCGCGGCCGTTTCGATGCTCCGGCGAGCGTGGTAGAGCGCTTCGTCGCGATGTTCACGGTCGAGCGAGGCAAGGTTCAAGTCGGCATTCGCAATGCCAGGGCGTGTCTCTTCCCAGGGCGCCGGCTGGTGGACTGCGACGATCGGCAAGATGTTCGCCTCAACAATGCCCCGCAGTTTGTCCACGGGGGTTGAGTGCGAAATCTCAAGCGCGTCGTAGCCAGCCTGGACCGCGAAGCGCGCGAAGGCTGCCCCGTCGGTGAATCGCTCGTGCTGGGCATACATGGTGGAGAGGGCGAAGCGGGTCACTCGGTCTCGACCGGCGGGGTGGCACCAGCACGGCGCCGTTCTTCCTCGAGCGCGCCCATGCTGAACCGGCGCGCGACCACCAGCAGCGTGGACAGCACGAGCGCGGCGACCAAGCTCAGCCAAATACCGCCTGTGCCGGTGAATCCAATGAATGGGACCAGGAGCCCGCCCGCGATGCCGGCCAGCATGCAGAGGGGCAGGTAAATCATGCCTGCGTTGCCACGAGTGGCGACGGATGTCACCAGCCACGGGAGCATGCCGAGACTCATCCAGAGCAGCAGAAACAATGAGACGAAGAGGAGGTTGAAAAGGGCCATGGCAACAGGCGCTCAGGTGACGATGCGGGCGATATCGAGGTAGGTAATTACGATGATGGCAGAGAAGAGTAGCGCCATGCCGATAAGGTGGACGAGGCCCTCGCGTTCGGGCGATATGCGTTTACCGCCCCGGAAGATCTCGATGAAGACGAACAAGGCGCGTCCGCCGTCGAGCGCGGGGATCGGCAGGGCGTTGAACACCGCCAGGCTGAGACTGAGAAGTGCGGCGATTTCGATCAGCGAACGCCACCCTGCCTGGTCAACAAGCTGGTTGGTGAGGTCGGCAATCCCGACCGGTCCGGTCAGGACGGGTGCATCTTCGCCATTCCCACCCGCGGCGCCGCCAGCCGAGCTGCCGCCAACGCGCACCTGGATCTCGTTCTTGGTGAGCACCACGGTTTCCCAGAGGGACTGGGCGCCACGAGGCACGGCTTCCCACGGCCAATACCACTGGCTCTCCGTGTAGGGATAGAGCAGCTCACAGTTAATGGGATTGCCCTGGGCGTCCACATCGGCGCAGGTCATTGGCGGCGCGATCTGGATCCCCGTGGAGCCTTCCCCGGGCGGCGGGTGGAAGCGGGCATAGACTTCGACATCGAGGAGCGCCCCTTGGCGGTTGACGATCCATTCCTGTGTCGAACCGAGGCTGAGACGGGCGTTGTAGACGAGCTCATTGGGGTTCGCGATGTCGCGGCCTTCGACTTCGACTACCCGGTCCCCGGGCTGGAGACCCTGTTCGGGCTCAGATCCATCGAGCATCTCCCCGGAGACGCTGGCCTCAGCAGCGGGGGAATCGGGGACGACGTCGACGATCTCGACCATGGTCATAGCGCGGTCGCGCGGAATCATGAAGCCGACAGCGAGCAGCAAGATGGCGAGCACGACATTCATCGCAACGCCGGCATAGAGGACGATAAGCCGCTTCCCTGCTGACGCCGCGGCAAGGGAGCGCGGGTCGCTGGGGTCTTCTTCACCGAGGAGGCGAACGAAGCCACCAAGGGGAAGCCAGTTGAGCGTGTATTCGGTCTCGCCCTTTTGGAAGCTGGCGCCGCGGACGCGAGGCGGGAAGCCGATGCCGAATTCGAGCACTTTGATGTTGAAGATGCGCGCCGCGACGAAATGGCCCAGTTCGTGGATGACGACGAGCGGGATGAGGATACCCAGCAAGAGCAGGGCAGCCCGGAAGATGGACCCGACATCCCAGCTAATGAAGAGCAGCGGCGTAGATTCCACTAGGTGACGACCTCCGCGGCGGCACGACGCGCCCACCGGTCCGCATCAAGCACGGCGTCGAGCGCGGGCGCGGGCGCCGGCTCATGGCGTCCCATCACCTGTTCGATGACACGGGGGATGGCCGTGAACACCAGCTCCCCGTCGAGGAAGCGCTGGACCGCGACCTCATCGGCGGCGGCCATTACAGCGGGCATGGTCCCACCGGCGGCGCCAGCCTCCATCGCGAGCGACAGGCATGGAAAGCGGCCGGTATCCGGTCGTGCAAAGGTGAGCGAACCAATAGCGGCGAGGTCCAGGGGCGGGGTTGTGGGCTCAGGCATTCGATCGGGGTACGACAGCGCACATTCGATTGGCAGGCGCATATCGGGGTAGCCGAGCTGTGCTTTCACGCTGCCATCGGCGAATTCGACGAGGGAGTGGACGATGGATTGGCGATGCAGGACGACCTCGACCGCCTCCATGGGCACATCGAACAGCCACATGGCCTCGATGGTCTCCATGCCTTTGTTCATCAGCGTGGCACTATCGACGGTAATCTTGGCACCCATCTTCCATGTCGGGTGGTTAAGCGCTTGTTCAGGCGTGACGGCGTCAAGCTCCCCGGGGGCGAGGTCGCGGAAGGCGCCACCGCTGGCCGTGAGGACGATGCGGCGTATGGGATGTGCTTCTTCGCCCCAGAGGCACTGCCAGATGGCCGAGTGCTCGCTATCGACCGGCCGCAGCTCACCGCCACCTTCGAGCATGGCCTCCCGCACGAGGTGGCCGGCCATGACAAGCACTTCCTTGTTCGCAATGGCGACGGGGAGCCCGCGCGAGAGCGCGCGCATCGTCGGAATGAGCCCGGCAGCGCCTGCTGTGCCGACAAGCAGGATGTCGATGTCGTCTGCATCGGCAATGTTGTCGAGCGGCACCACGCGCGCCCCGGCTGCTCCGATAGCGTCACGCAACGCGGGCGACTCTTCGTCGCAGGCCACATACCGCGGCTGATGCGCTGCGACCTGGGTAGCGAGCAAATCGCAGTTACGGCCGGCCGTCAGCGCCTGCACTTTGAAGCGGCCAGGGTAGCGGGTGATCACATCGAGGGCCTGGCAGCCAATAGAGCCAGTCGCCCCGAGAATCGCGATGCGCAGCGGTCCCGTGTCCACATCTGAATGGTATCCGGTCTCGGGCGCAGCAAACAGGACGCAGCCTACACAGCGGGGATGCACGAACACCCGGGCGGTCTATCCTGCATTCATGCTGCTGCTCGCCGACGGTAACAACCTCGCCTGGGCCGGCTATCACGCGCTGGGCCGCGCCATGGGCGCGGACACACCGGAGCGGAAGACCCGGGCGACACTGCTGGGGTTGGCACAGACGCTGTTCGGGCTGGTAGTCCGCGGCGGTGAAGCGCCGGATTCGCGGTCGGGCGCGGACCGGCTGCGCGCCGATCGTATTAGCGCCCTGATCGTTGCGTTCGACCAGGGGAGGCCATTGCGCCGGCGGTCGATTTACCCCGGCTACCAGACCGGTCGTGAAGGGCAAACCAGCTTCGCTGACAATGAGCCGTACATCACCGAAGCGATCGAGACGTTTATTGAGGCGTCCGCGTTCATGCCGGTGACCGTCCTGCGCGGCGAAAACACCGAAGCCGATGACCTGATCGCGGCATACGCGTTGCAGTCGACGCCACAGCACGTTCGCATTGCATCGACCGACCGCGATTTCCTGCAGCTCGTGGATGAGCGCGTGTCCATCTATTCGCCGGTGAAGAAGACCGTCATCCAGAACGAAGACTTCGACACAGCAGTCCTCCCAAAAGCGAAGGACGGGACAATCTACCGGTTCCCTCGCGAGCGCTTCGTCGATTTCCGTGCGCTCTGCGGAGACACCAGCGATGACCTGCCCGGCATCGACGGCATTGGCGAAGTGACGGCGGCGCGATTGCTGGCCCATGCACCACTCGACGAGTACCTAGCGGACCCGTCGCTGGCCGGACAGGCCTTGCAGCGCGGCGCCGCGCGCGTCGAGGCAAAGCTGCGAGACCCGGACGCGCAGGAGATCGTCACGAGGAACCGCGAGCTCATGGACCTGCGGCTGGGGGCCTCGTACTTCCCGGACCTCTCCGGCTACCGCTCCGAGGGGACATGGGACCGCACCCGATTCCGTGACTGGGTCGAGGAACAGCGGATCGCCCGGGTGGACACGGAGACAGTCATTGCAGCGTTCGATCTGCTCGCAGGCGTGGGCCCCTCATCCGCAAGCGCGGAGGACGTTACACTGCAGGGAAAGGGCGATTAGCTCAGTTGGTTAGAGCACCTCGCTTACAACGAGGGGGCCGGGGGTTCGAGTCCCTCATCGCCCACCACTCCACATCCCCAGGCAGCACCTTCCGTGCCGCGGCATTAGCTGACCACAATGCACCCGGTGTCCACTGCGTTTCGAATAAGTGACAGGCCGTCACAGGTACGTAGACGTGCGCAGCCAGACGTACTAGCGTGCCGATAGTCTCGAGCAGGGGCAAAGGACGAGCGTAGCGGACGGACACTCGGCTCTTCGCGCGGCCAGGCGCTGTGGTAAGGGAGTCCGAGATACGCTGTCGCCACTCACGGTGTTACCGGGAGCGGGCGGACCGGGCGCCCCGGGGGGATGCCACGGATGGCACTTGTACACAACGGATATCGTGCGTCGGGCGCACTATCACCACCGGTCGGAACACGGCTGGTCATCGTGTCGAACGGCCTCGAGCAGGGCTATCTGCGCGCGCGTTTGCTGGAGGAAATCGGGTACCGGGTGGGGGTGTGCGGGGAGCCGGGCGATGCGAGGGGCATTTGCGAAGAATTCAGCCCCGGCGCGCTGGTCGTGGACCTCGGCCAGGCGCTGGAAAGCCTGCCTGACTTCGTCCGGCTCATGCGGATGCTTACCAGCGGGCCGCTCGTAGTGGTCGGCGGCTCGGGTGACTTTCACGAGAATGTGACCTGCCTGGAAGCTGGCGCGGATGAAGTGTGCCGGCCAGGCATCCCGACGCACGAGCTCGACCTGCGCCTGCGTGCGCTCCTGCGTCTCTATCATCGTGAACCGGCGGAAGCGCCGCGCCTTGTGCCCGGGGCCCTCCGCATTGGCGAACTGGAGATCGACCCGGAACGAAAACTGGTACGCAAATCCGGGAAGAGCGTGGCCCTTTCGCCGACCGAATTCCGGCTGCTGGTGACGCTCGCCGAAAATGCGGGTCGCGTGGTCCCGTCGAAAGCGTTGATCGCCCGCGTGTGGGGTGAGCAATACGCCAACGAGACACACTACCTGAGGCTCTATGTCCGGTACCTGCGTCAGAAGCTCGAAGACGACCCGAGCGAGCCGCAATACATCGTGAACCGTTGGGGCGCCGGGTATGCGCTCGAGGAGCCGGTGCGCGCCGCGTAGAGGGCTGGACGTGAGGGGCAGCGGGCTCCATTATCCCGGCACACCACACGGGAGGGGAGCGCCAATATGACCATGACGCCGCACGGCATCCTTCGCGACAGCATGCAGTCGATGCACAGCCTGCTCGACAAGGCAGTCGGCGATATGTCCGCCGAGCATTTCAACTTCAGGCCGCAGGAGGGGGGCGTCTCGGCCTTCTTCAGCCTGTGGCACTACGTGCGGACCGAAGACAACATCATCAACTACATTGCCCGCGGCCAGCAGACTGTCTGGCTCGAGAACGGGTATAACGAGCGTTTCAATCTGCACCCGACGAGCCAGGGAACCGGCATGACGGACGAAGAGGCACGGGCCGTGGTGATCCACGATGTCCCGGGCTGGCTGGAATACCAGCAAAAGGTCTGGCAGGCGACAGACGATTACCTTGCCTCAATGTCGCCCGAGGAGTTTGAGTCGCGCACCATCACCATCAAGCCTCTGGGCGAGATGTCGCTGTGGAACGGGATCTACGGCGTCTGCCTGAGCCACGGGTATCGTCACGTCGGCGAGATCGAGTACGTCCGGGGCGTGCAGGGGCTGGGCGGCCTGACCATCTAGGGATGGGAGACACGATAACCTTCACGCTTCTAGGCTGGAGAGAGGGCCGCGTAACGCGCGCCAAAGGAGGTCCGCATGGAACAACCGAAGCAAGAATCCATCGACAAGATGTGGAAGTACGCCGAGAAATACGCTGAGAAATCGGGCACGCACCTGCACCCGGACCGCAGCATCACGGAAGGTGTGGTGCTCGGCCTCGCTGCGAATATCGACAGCCACGGCCGGCCGCTGTGCCCGTGCAACTTCTACCCGGAAAAGGACGAAAACGGGAACTGGCCCGAGGGCATGTACCTTCCCAAAGACGAGGAAGTTAAGCGGCGGACGTGGATCTGCGCGTGCGACGAGATGCAGCTCTACAAGTACTGCCATTGCCTGCTCTTCGTGACCGAAGAGGGCCTGCCCATCACCGAGTACCTGCCCGAGGACCACGAGGGGCGGGAGATTTACGGTGAGATAAAGGACCCGACACCGGACAAGGGTCGCGCGCTCTGGAAAGCCCAGCAGAAGCAGGCACAGAAGGAACGAGACGCCCAGGGCGACAGCTGAGCGACCGAACTTCGGGGCGCCAGTTGTTGAAATGTCCCCTTCGCTGCGGCTAGAGTCCGGGCGATTGGAGGATCCTGAACTATGGTGAGCCCCGAATTGGAGAAGCTGCTCGAGGCAATGCGGGCACAGCCCGTGCCCGAGTCGCCACCAACGCTCGAAGAGCGCCGGCAGGGGATGGAGGCCATGATGGCCGCCAACCCGCTGCCGGACGACATCAAGACGGAACCGGTGGATGCGGGCGGTGTCCGCGCCGAGTGGGTAAGCGCACCCGGCGCCGACCCGGCATCCGCCATCCTGTACGTCCACGGCGGTGGCTACGTGCTGGGATCGATAAACACGCACCGGGAGTTTGCCGGCCGGCTTTCGCGCGAGTCGGGCGCCCGCGTCCTGAACGTGGATTACCGGCTCGCACCCGAGCACCCCTTCCCTGCCGCGGTCGACGACGCGACCGCGGCATACCGGTGGATGCTGAAACAGGGCATCACACCGGAACGCGCCGCAATCGGCGGGGACTCGGCGGGTGGCGGCCTAACGGTCGCGACCCTGGTCGCGCTCCGCGACGCAGGCGATCCGCTCCCGGCAGCGGCGATTTGCCTGTCGCCGTGGGTCGACCTCGAAGGCACCGGCAATTCCATGACCGAAAAGGCCAGCGTGGACCCGATGGTCCAGCAAGCGGGCCTGCTGGAGATGGCGGCGGCGTACCTGGGCGGCGCTGACCCGAAAACACCGCTCGCTGCGCCCTTGCACGCTGACCTCTTGGGGCTGCCACCTATGCTGATCCAGGTGGGCACGGCGGAGACGCTGCTGGACGATGCGCGCAGGCTCGCGGACCGGGCGAAGCAGGCCGGCGTGGATGTGACGCTGGAGCCCTGGGAAGACATGGTCCACGTCTGGCAAATCTTCCGAGTCCCCGAAGCCGACCAGGCAACGAGCCGGCTCGGCGAGTTCTTAAAGCAGCGGCTTGGCGCTCCTGTGAGCTAATTCCGCAAATTCCCCTGATGGCGCCTTCACGTGGAAGGGCTACAGTGACCCTGTGGCCCTTCCTGTGATCAGCGCCGCACGCGCCGGCGACATTCCCTTTGGTCTCGCCGGCACCGTCTATCTCGTCCAGGTCGCCGTCGGCCTCATCATCTTTGCGACGTTCCAGCAGTTCGTCCCGGATGCGCTGGATACCGGCGATGCACTGCCGGGCATCCTGGTGACGGTCTACGGCGCAGCGCGCTTCCTGTTCGAAACGCCCTCCGGAGCGATCACCGACCGCATTGAGCGGAAGCGGGGAATGCTGCTCGGGTTCATCATCATGGGCGCATCCGTCGCGCTCATGGCGTTTGTCCGCGAGCCGGCCGCCTATCTCGCGTTCTCGGCGTTGCTGGGCATCGGCAACGCATTCCTTTGGCCGGCAACATATGCCATCAGCGCCGACATGTACCCGCCGTCGAAGCGCGGGCAGGCCTCGGGCTATCTCAACGTTGCCCAGCTCCTCGGTTATGGGACGGGCGGGCTGGCCGGTGCGCTCGTCGTCGAATCGCTGCCGACACTGCAGTTCGTGATCTGCGCGATCGCGCTACTGCTGGCGTTCTTCCTGGTAGTCCGCGTGGTCCCCGGGTATCGCGGTGGTACCGCGCCTGGCGAGCAGCGCCCATCCATCTGGTCGATCATGTCGGTGAAGATTGGCCTCATGGCGGCCCTGGTGCTCGGGGCAAGCAGCTCTTCGGCGATGCTCATCCCGGCGATCCGTCCCTTTGGTGAGGATCAGCTGGGCGTGAGCTTTGCGACGGTGACGCTCGCGCTCGGCCCGGCACTGATCATCGGAGCGGCAGCGTACGTCCCGGCGGGGAAGCTGGCGGACCGGTATGGCCGCGCGTACCCGTTCGTCGCCGGGCAGCTGCTGGTGGCGACTGGACTCATCGGACTGAGCATGGTGACGCGGGTGGAGCTAGGGGCAGTGCTGGCGATCTTCGTTTTCAGCGGGTTCACGATGTCCATCCCGGCGTGGAGCTCCGCGGTGATGGACCTGGCCCCGCTGAGTCACCGCGGCTCGATTATCGGCCTGACGGTGGCGATGAGCGGCGCGGGGCTTGCGGTGGGGCCCGCCATTGGCGGTGTTGTCACCGAACTGCAAGACGCCGTGATGACGCTGCGTACCGCGGCCGCGCTGAGCCTGGCGACGGGCTTCGGCATCTTCGTATACTGGAAGCTCTACGGCGATGGCCGGGCCGTGGATACCGGGCAACAACCCGGCACCACAGCGGAACGGCAACGCCCGTAGCTACTTCTCTTCGATCGTGACGCTTTTCATGCTGACCGGCTCGTTCGGACGGTCATTGGCCCCGGTCGGCGCCGTGGCGATGGTGTCGAGCACGTCTTCG
>SKSF01000123.1 GCA_007118095.1 Dehalococcoidia bacterium | reverse complement strand
GTGGAAACGCTCGCGCTCGGCGCCGCGAAACAGGGGAACGACCCGCACAACCAGGAAATCGGCCTCTGCTTCCTCGAAGACTACGGCAAGAACGGGTCGCGCCACCGCGACCTGCTGCTCATGGGCTGTGCGCATCACACGGCGGGCCATATCAAGTACGGCGACGCGCTCGAACCCTACCGGCGCTTCAGCGAAGCACTCGATATCGAGAGCAAGGGGAACACCGAGGGCGACGCCGAGCCGGAGGAAGCGCTGCTGGACTGAACGAGACCTACCGTAGCGGCCGCATGTCGCGCGCGGTCCGCAGTTCGTTCACTTTCGCGTGGAGCGAGGGCTCGCTGGTGAACAGCTTCGACATGGCGCCGGTGGTGAGGCCGAGCGCGCGGGCTGTATCGCCGACCGAGCAACCGGTCGCGACGAAGAGGTCGAGCAACGCCCGCACGCCGGGCCAGAAGTCGCGATGCTTCGGGCCGATGCGGTTGCCGGGCGTGCCCGGGAGGATGATGCGGAGTTCGGGGGGCGGCTCGTAGCCTTCGAGTTCCACCGGCGACCGTTCGTTGAGCGCAATCTCCTGGCGGAGCCGCCGCAATGCGCGGTCGCGGTTTTCGTGCTGCGACCGGCTTTCGACCGCCTGCCCGACCAGCCCGGTCGGCCTGTGGCGCAGGCGAACTGCCGAGTCGGTCTTGTTGCGTTTCTGGCCGCCGGGGCCGGACGCGCGGAACCGCTCCATGTCGCATTGCTGAAGCAAATCGGCATCGGAGAGCGCCAGGGGATCGGCCGCGGTGGTCATCGCTTCGCCTCGCTGCGCATGTACCGCCCAGCATAGGGGGATGCGGCCGCTGGTGTCCGCTGACCGGGCGCTGCGAGCCCGTATGATGCGTGCACATGGCGCGTTGCGCCGAAACTGCATGCAAAGACAGGGAGATCAACCTTGGCACGACTTAGCAAATTCAGCCGTTCGGTCGAAGGGAAGGTGGCCATTGTCACGGGCGCCGCCAGCGGAATGGGGCGCGCGACCGCCCGGCTCTTCGCCGACGAAGGGGCTGCTGTGGCCATTACGGACGTGAACGCCGATGGCGTGAAGGCGGTCGCCGACGAGATAACGCAGGCGGGTGGTACCGCCCGCGCGTGGACGGTCGACGTCTCCGACCGCGACGCCGTCAGGAAGATGATCGAAGAGGCGGCGGAGGCGTTCGGCGGGATTGACATCCTGGTGAACAATGCGGGGATCTCCGCAGCACACCCGTTCGATGGAGACGGCTACGAGGAGGTGTGGGAGCGCGCACTGGCGGTCGACCTCTCCGCGCTCACCTACACCATCCGGGCGGCCTTGCCGTACCTGCGTCAGTCGGAAAGCCCACGCATCGTGAACATCGCATCGACCGAAGGGCTCGGCGCGACAGGCGGCCACACGCCCTACAACGCAGCGAAACACGGGGTTATCGGCCTGACGCGCGGGCTCGCCGTCGAACTCGGCCGCGAAGCGATCACGGTCAACTGCGTGTGCCCTGGCCCCATCCGCACCGGCATGACCGAAGCGATCCCGGAAGAGCAGAAGGAAACCTACGCCCGCAGGCGCACCGCGCTGCGGCGTTATGGCGACCCGGAAGAAGTGGCACACATGACACTGAACCTTTCGCTGCCGGCGTCGTCCTTTGTGACCGGGACGACGATCCAGGTGGACGGCGGGTTGACCATTCGCCGGGCATAGGGCCGTAGCGCCACGCAGGGCGTCGGCAGAGGGCGTATGGTGTGTGCATGCTGACTGTCGCCGCCCGCGGTACCCAACACGGTGAACGGATGGAACGCGTGCGGATTACCGGGGTTGGCGTTGCGCACCCGCCGTTTCGCGTGAACCAAAAGGAAGCCGCCATCCGGGTGGGCGAAGCAACCGGAGACACCCGCCGGGCACGGGCAATCGCACGGGGCTCGATGATCGGGCAACGGGCGACGGTGCTGCCTGCGGAGGAGCTGGTTTCACCTGGTTCGATAGAAGTTCGAAACGCCATCTACCGCGAACACGCCCCGGCGCTCGCCGCGGAGGCTGCCCGGTCAGCCCTGTGCAGCGCACCGGGGCGAGCGCCTGCCTCCCTCGTGACGTCGTCGTGCACGGGATATGCATTGCCGGGGTGGTCGGCGTCACTGGTGGGGTCACTCGGACTCTGCGCCGATACCTCGCGAGTGCCGCTGACCGAAGCGGGGTGCGCCGGTGGGGCCGTGGCACTGACACAGGCTGCCCACATCGTGCGCAGCCAGGGGGGCGCCGCACTTTCCGTCGCTGCCGAGCTCTGTACGCTCTCGTTCCACCCGGACACGGATGACGACACGCTGACGGCAAATCTCATCTTTGGGGACGGCGCTGGCGCGGCGCTGGTGGAACCGGGCGACGGGCCCGGGCTCGAAATCATCGACTCGGCCAGCTTCCTCGTACCGCGTTCGGAGCACGCCCTGGGCTTTGACCTCACGGACCGGGGATTCCGGGCGGTCATCAACCGCTCACTCGCGGACATAGTCGCCCCACATACGAAGCACGCGATCGAGCGGCTCCTGCACCGCAACGGACTCGACCCGTGCGGGGTAGACGCGTGGCTGCTGCACCCGGGCGGCGCGCGCATCCTGCACAAAGTCGAAGCGGCTTTTGGTATCCCGAAGGCGGCGATGCAGTGGTCATGGGACTCGCTGCAGGAGTTCGGGAACACGTCGTCGGCCGCGATCTTCGATGTGCTCCGGCGGTATATCGACGACCCGGTAGCGCCCCGTGGCTGGGGCGTCATCGCCGCTTTCGGGCCAGGCGTATCCATCGAACTGCTGCTGGTGCGGAGCCGCTGATGGTGCGTTTCCTCGTTTGTCTCGCGATGGCCGCCGCGCGCCTTGGAGAGCTTGCGTACTCGAAGCGGAACATTGAAGAGGGCGCTGACGGCCGCGAAGGGGCTTGGAGCCAGCGGACGTATCCGCTCATGGTGGCGCTTCACACGGCGACGATTGCCGGGACGCTTTTCGCAGGCGGCAAGACGCGGTGGCGCTGGCTGCTGCTGTTGCTGGCGGCGCAGCCGCTGCGCTTTTGGGTACTGAGCACGTTGCAACGCAACTGGAATACGCGCGGCTCTGTCGCGGCAGATACCGAGGTTCAGACCGGCGGGCCGTACGCGCATATACGGCATCCGAATTATGTCGTAGTTGCGATTGAGCTTGCGACGCTGCCACTCGCGTTCGGGCTGAGGGGGCTGGCGCTCTTCGCGACGTTCGCGAACGCCATGCTGCTCACGTTCCGCATACGCGAGGAAGAAGCGCTCCTGGAGCAGCTCCCCGGGTACCGGGAACACTTCGAGCACAAGGCACGGTTCGTCCCCGGCATCGTGTAGTGGTCAAACGCCGAGCAATAGCGCGCTGATGTCACGCGGGCGCAGGCTAGAGAGCGACGCGTCGCCGGTGTTCATGGCAACAAGCCGGGCGAATGTCTCGGGCCGGCGGGCAAGGTTGCGGACTGCCAGGCGCGCAGTCCATTCGCGGCCAGCCATGAGCACAGAAAGCCGCGCGAGCGCATTCGAGTTCCGTACCAGCGCGCGGCGTTCGCGGTCGTACTGACGGAAGGGATCATAGGAGCCGGTCGCGAGGTAACGGTCGACGGCCGCTGCACAGGGAGGCGCGCCCTGGAGTGCCGCGGACATGCCCTCGCCGCTGATGCCGTCCACGAAGCCTGCCGCGTCGCCGGCGAGGACGAGGTTGCCGCGCCAGGTCCGCCGGCAGGCGCGGGGAAAGGGTCCAGCGACCCGGGGCGTGTCGACAATGGCTGCGCCCGTGAGCGCAGGGTGTGCCGCGATGGTTTCCGCGTACGCCTCGGCCAGGCGGCCCGCGAACCGCGGCATTTCGTCGCGGTAGACGAGGAGCGCCACGTTTGCCAGCTCGCGGTCGACCGGCGTGATGTAGAGTTCGCACCGCTCGCCGAAGGTGACGTCAACCGCCGGTGGCAACGGCCCCGGAAAGCGGACGTGCGCGCTCACGCCGTAGCGATTGCCGGGGCGGGGAACATCGAGCCGGGCAAGGCGCCGCAGGCGCGAGTGCAGCCCGTCGGCGGCGACGAACGCGCGAGCTTCGACTTCGCCGCCGCTGGTGACGAGCGCACGGATACGGCGCTCGCGGAGCTCGAACCGTTTCACCGCGACACCCGTCTGCACCTCCACCCCCTCCCGCTTCGCGGCAGCGAGCAGTGCCCCGTCGAGCAGGTTGCGGGCGATGCCAAGGCCACCCAGGGGGGCCTCGGCCACATCGTGTCCAGCGCGGAACCGGATGGCCTCCAGCGGCGCACCGTTCCCTGCAAGGTCTCCAAGGACGCCGAGTGATTCCAGTTCGCGCACACCACCGGGGAAGAGGCCTTCGCCACACGCCTTGCGGCGGGGAAAGGTGTCACGGTCGAGCACTATCACCGAGCGCCCGCGGCGCGCGAGGTGGATGGCGGTCGCGGCGCCGGCAATGCTTGCGCCCGTGATGGCGACGTCGTACATGGGCTGAGCGTAGCAGCAGCGACGCGGGCACGGGCCGGCGGAAGCGGTACCTCAGCGGGGGCCATCGGGCGCGAACCCGCGCCGAATGGTGTTCTCGGTAGCGACCCGGGCATCCATGAAGTTGAGCAGGTAGTGCGGCCCGCCTGCCTTTTCTCCGGTCCCCGACATCCCGAAACCGGCGAAGGGCTGGCGGCCCACCATCGAACCGGAGATCGCGCGGTTGATGTAGAAGTTGCCCACTCGAAAGCGTTCGCTCGCCTCGCGGATGTGCCGGGGATTACGCGAGAACAGGCCGCCGGTGAGTGCATAGTCGGAGTCGAGCGCGAGCTGCATCGCTTCGTTGAAATCGCGGGCCCGGTAGAGCGCCAGGACCGGCCCAAAGACTTCCTCTCGGGTGAGCGGGGAGTCGAGCGCGACGCCCTCGAAAACATGGGGAGCGACGAAATGTCGCCCGTCTGGCTGGTGGCCGCGGGCGAGGAGGCGGCCATCGCGCTTACCGATGGCGATGTACTCCATAATGCGTTTGTGCGCTTCGCCCGAGATGACGGGTGGCACGACGGTATAGGGGTCTTCGGGGTCGCCGACAGGCAGGCTGCGGACAGCGGCGGCAAGCCGATCGCGGAACTCTTCGTAGGCTGATTCGACGACGATGACCCGGCTGCAGGCGCTGCACTTCTGCCCTGCGTAGCCAAACGCCGACGTGATGACACCGGCCACCGCTTCGTCCAGGTCAGCATCGTCGTCAACGACGATGGCGTTCTTCCCGCCGAGCTCGGCGATGACCCGCTTGATATGCGGTTGCCCGGGCGGCGTGTGCGCCGCTTTTTCGACGATGCCCAACCCCACTTCACGGCTGCCGGTGAATGCCACGACCGAAACGCGAGGGTCGGTTACGAGCGCCTCGCCCACAACCTCGCCCGGTCCGGGGACGTAGTGGACAGCGGAGGCGGGCACACCGGCCTCATGGAGCATGCGGACGAACTTCGCGGCGATGATTGGCGACTGCTCGGCAGGCTTCACCACGGCCGGGCAGCCTGCTGCGAGCGCCGCCGAGGTCATGCCCGCAAGGATGGCCAGCGGGAAGTTCCAGGGCGCGATAACGGCCGCGACCCCGCGCGCCTCGTAGAGCAAATGGTTTCGTTCACCGGGCACCAGCGAAAGGTCGCGGCCCTGCGCGAGCTCTTCGGCCTGGAGCGCGTAGTAGCGGATGAAATCGATGGCTTCGGTCACGTCGCCGTCGGCCTGCGCCCATGGCTTCGCGCTTTCAAACACCATCGTGGCCGAGAGGTCGAATCGCCGCCGAGCCAGCAGGTCCGCGGCGCGGCGCAGGGTCGCCGCGCGTTTGGAAGCCGGTGTGTCGCGCCACGAGGGGTACGCCTCGCGGGCCCCTTCGACGGCGCGGGAGGCGAGGGTTGCACCCGAGCGGGTCACACGGCCCATCAAGAGGTGCGGATGCGCGGGCGGGTGCACCTCGTCCCAGGCGCCCGTATCGACCGTCGCGCCGTTGACCAGCGCGGGCCAATCCTGGCCGAACCCGGTGCGCGCCCGGTCGAGGGCCTCGTGCATCGCCATGCGGTCCGCCTGGACGAAAAAGCGGGCGTGCGGGTGATTGCGGAACCGCGGCGGGTGCTCGTCTTCGGCGGCATCCTCACGCGGGCGGGGCGGTTCGAGGACTGCCGGGTCGGGCTCTTCGTGCCGGTGCAGCAGCCACGACTCCTGCGACGTATTTTCGAGCAGGCGCCGGACCAGGTAGGCCATGCCAGGGATGATCTCGCCGACCGGTACATAGACGCGCGCTCGGTAGCCAAGGCTTGCGATCGCTTCGCGAAGGCCTTCGGCCATGCCATAGAGGACCTGGAACTCGACATCCTCGTCCGGAATGTCCGCATCCCTGGCGCAGACCATGGCGTGCGCGACGCTGCGCGGATGGTGCGACGCAAAGGCAGGACGGAGGTGGGGATAGGCATCGACAAGCTGGCGCGTGCAGCGTTCGTAATTCGCGTCGGTCGCGGCTTTGTCTTCGAACACCGGGACGGGATGATCTTCCTGGTGTGCGAGGAGCGTCTCTTCATCCCAGTACGCGCCCTTCACCAGGCGGACGGTGAGCGGCGTGCCACGGCGTTTCGCCAGCGCTTCGATCCGATGGATATCGGATGAGGCATCGCGCAGGTATGCCTGGACGACCACGCCGGCGCCATCCCAGGACGCGAGGGAACCTTCGCCGAGCATGACTTCCGCAATGTGGTGGACCAGGTCGCGATAGCGAAACTGCTCCATATCGAAGTAGACGAAGACCCCGTGGTCGCAGGCGGTATCGAGGATCCGCCGGACGCGAGGGCCGATGGCGGCAGCGGTCGCGTGCGGCGCGGCAGGCTCGAAGTGGGGCGCGAGCGCTGAAAGCTTGATGGAGATGTTGGGCTGGCGGATAGCAGGCGCCCCCTGCCACTCGCGGGACTCCGCGGCCAGCGTCCGGACCAGCTCGATATAGCGCTCTGCGTACGCGTCCGCTTCATCGTCCGAGAGGGTGGCCTCACCGAGTAAATCAACGGTAAACGCGGTGCCGTGTTCCACGAGCTTGCGGAGTTTCGGCAGCGCTTCGCGGGGCGTTGCCCCGGCGATGAAGCGGTCCGCCATGGCATAAACGCCCTGGCGGACCCCGCGCGACAGGACCGGGCGGAAGACGCGCTGGCTGGCCAGTCCCGAGCCCAGGTGCGTAATAGCCGGGCCAGCATCGCGGAAGTACTGGCGGACATGATCCGAAACGGCCGCGGAGGTACGAAGTGTGGGGAGGACATCGACGAACTGCAGCAGCTTCACGCGAAAGTCGGGATCCGCGTTGGCCCACGCGAGCACGCGTTCCTGCCACCACGCTGGCGCCAGGTTCACGAGCTTCATCGGCTCGATGCGGTCGAGCAAGAGTTGCCCGCGTTCCCGGGTGGCTCGTTCAAGATCCGCCATGTCCATCATCGTAGCAGCGTCGATGACGGCCCCCGGCGGCGCGCCAGCACGTGTGCCACAATCGGCGTCGATACAGCGCGGGCAAAGGAGCGACCGATGAAAGCCGTTGTCGTGGGTGAAGAAGGACCACAGGTCACGGACATCAGTGAACCGGCAATTGGGCCACACGATGTGCTGGTACGGGTCCGCGCTGCCGCGCTGAACCGGGCCGACCTGGCGATGGCGGCGGGCAGGCCGCACGGGCGGGCCGGCGGGGCCGGGGCGACCCTGGGGCTCGAGTGGGCGGG